>JBDLSU010000001.1:0-3989 GCA_039799405.1 Pseudomonadota bacterium
ATAAGCCAGTGACTTGTTCAATCAGCAAACTAAGCGGTACTACCGACAAATAGCGTGAATTGTTACGAACCGACAGGCGACGATCCAGCGAACTGATCAATGCATCAATCCCGGCACAACGTATGCGCACGCCTTTGGGGGCGCTGGTGGTACCGGATGTGTGAATAACCTTGCATAAATGATCATCATTGGTGTGACTTAATGCTTGTGCTGGCAAGGTGTGGCTCTGTTGGAGCAAGCTGTCGATGTCAATTTGAACAACGGTTGGTAGCTTGAAATCAGGATTTTTTTCCTGCCATTGTTGCAACCTGGTTTGCCCCGCTGCATCGACCAGGCATACATCCGCACTTTTGAGCAAATGCCAGGCTTGTTCAGCGGCAAACGCCAGCGGTACTGGAATTTCAATGCTTTGAGTCAGTAACAAACCCAGATCGGCTGCGACCCATTCAGGCGAGTTGCGTGCCACCAGACCGACTGAGAGCTTGCGACCAAGTTGCTTCTCGGTGGGTTCTAAAATTTGACACACCGCCCGGGCTGCAGCCAGAATTTCGGCATATGACCAGGTTTGTGCAGCGCCATTTTCTCCCAATACTTCGACCATGGGAGCGTGGCCCCGGTCGATGCAATTGGCGAGGATTTTATCCATGAACTTCATGCAGTTGCCCCTTGCGTTTGGGTATTGGTATGGGTATGGTGATGGGCCAGAAATTGCATGTCGATATCGGCCATCCGATAGCAGCCAATCGAGTGGCCCAGGGCCGGCAAACAGGCCTCCAGGCTAAAATAGCCGGTTTCAGGCGTATGTTCGTAATAGCTGCCCCATTTGGCCGGATCTGTTTCAAGGCGGTTGGGGTCAGCAATGGTCAGAATTTCAAACTTCAGACCGGCCATGCCAAATACAGCTTGCAGTTGCTTGGTTGCCGTCGATAGCACATAGCGCTTGCCAAGGCACAGCACTACCATTGGGAATGCTTTTACCAGAGCCAGGCCGGTTTTGGGAATCAGGGAGACAATCGAACCGATTTCCAGAATTTCATCGCGCTGAACCAAACGGCCTTCACGGTCGCCAATAATGTCTTCAATTGGCTCATCCAAATATTGTTCTGCAAACATTTTGTGATCGCTTGCATAGGACAAACTTGCGCAGGATGCAACTTGCATGATGCCATCGCCTGCCGGAGATGGGATCATGCATGTCACGAAGTAATCCGGATTGGGCATAACTTCGGCTTCAAAAGTTTTTTTGAATTTTTCCTTGACCAGATCAAGGGCTTTGTTCCAATCTTCAGTACCTCTGGCAGCGAATTTGATTTGCATGATTTTTCCGTTCTTTTTCTTGAATTAATCGAGTTTTCTTGGTGCTTTATTTGGAATTAAATTTGACAATCAATATGTCTTAAAATTTAATGAACGGCATTCTATCATACTAAAATCCAATAAAAGTTGAGCCAAAATTCTAAAAAAATCCTTGAGAAAGTCGATTCTATTAGAACGATTTTCAGGAATGGCAGTTTCATTGCATTGTCATAAATGAATTTTTAGAGCGCTATCCGGATGTTGAAGGTTATGCACAAGTATCTTGACTTGTCGATCCCTTCGTCAGGAAATTAATAAATAAAATGGTTGTGGAATAATTTATTGTGGCAAACTACATTTCGTTTGAGAATCAATCAATAGAGGAAAAAATGAACCAAGCGTCAGGCAGACTTCGCAGTTGTCAGGAATTGCAGTTTACAACGCATGATCGAATGTCACTGTTTTACCGGTATTGGCCAGGCTTGGGCGAAGGGCCAAGCCGTGCCATTGTCCTGTTTCATCGTGAACTGGAGCACAGTGAGCGCATCATGCATCTGGTTGACGAACTTGATCTGCCGGCGTGCCATTTTTTCGCATGGGATGCGCGCGGCATGGGGCGTTCCGTGCAACAAGGGAGGAGCCGCCATGGCTTTGCTGATCTGGTCAAGGATGTAGACAGTTTTATGCGGCACATTGGTATTGAGCATGGCATCGCCTTTGAAAACATGGCGTTGGTGGCGCAGAGCAGTGCTGCCGTTGCGGTTGCCGTGTGGGTGCATGATTACGCTCCCGGCATTGCTGCCATGGTGTTGGCAGGTGCCGGTTTCAAACGTCGTTTTTCCAATCCTCTGCTGCTGCCATGTCTGGGATTGCGCGATGAAGATGCGCAAATTGATTTACGGATCAGTGTTAGCCAATTAAGTCATGATCCGCTACGCAATGATGCTCACGACAAGGACCCTTTGATTGGTCGCTGGCTCCCGGCGCGCGTGGTCAAGGGCTGGCATGCCAGTGCCCGCCGTATAAGCAAAGACGCTCAGCCAGTGTTTGCTCCGACGCAGTTGTTGATGGGGGCAGCGGATACGGTCGTGGATGGCGCTGCACAGCAATTGTTTCATGACCGCATTGGTGCGAAAGTAAAAGAAATCAGGGTGTTTGAGGGAATGGCGCACGATGTTTTGGGTGAACTGGGGCGGGAGCAAGTGCTTGGTACTGCGCGCCAATTTATTTTGGCCAGGTTTGCACAAATTGTGCCGCAGCCTGACCTGCGTAACGCCCATTTGGCTGGTGTTACCTGTGACGAACTGGCTCGCCTGAAGCAGCCACCTGCTTCATTCATCGCCCGTTGCTATTGGGCGCTGACACGCTGGTCGGTACGTGCTCTGGCTTATGTTTCCGAGGGAATGAAAATTGGTGCCGAAACGGGTTTTGACTCTGGTAGCACGCTCGATTACGTGTATCGCAACCAAAGCCAGGGTGTGACGCCACTTGGTAAAATGCTGGATCGAGTTTACCTCAACAGCATTAGCTGGCGTGGCATCCGGGTACGCAAGCCTCATGTTGAGCGGTTAATTGCTGACGCCGTCGGACGCTTGCGGCAAGCCGGGCAACCAGTCCGGATTGTCGATATTGCGGCAGGTCATGGGCGTTATATTCTGGAAGTATTGGCGCGTCAAAGACAATCTGACGTGCAGATCCTGCTGCGGGATTTTGCCCCCATCAATATTGAACAGGGGCGGGAACTGATTGCCAGACTGGGCATGCAGGATTGCGCCCGGTTTGAACTGGGTGATGGTTTTGATCGAGCATCGCTGGCTGCCATTACGCCACGGCCTACACTGGCAGTTGCTTGCGGTTTGTATGAACTGTTTCCTGATAACACGCTGGTGCAAGCTTCGTTGGCAGGATTGGGCGATGCACTCGATTCTGGCAGTTACCTGGTCTACACCACCAATCCCTGGCATCCTCAATTGGAAATGGTGGCGCGTGGATTGACAACCCACCGTGATGGTCACTCCCAGTTTTTCATGCAGCGACGGTTTCAGGCTGAAATGGATCAAATGGTTGCAGCGGCAGGGTTTGTCAAGCTCGATCAATTGATTGATGAGTGGGGAATTTTCAGCGTTTCCCTGGCGCGTAAATTATAAGTTGATCGACCGGGGGACATGACGCTGGCTGTTGCGCATTTCCTCCGGCGCGGCCAGTACTTGTCAGCGCCAGAAAGCCAGTTCAGGGGCAGAAGCAGGATTTTCGACCGGAAGCGCGTTGTTTTAGAGCAAGCCATTGAAAAGCCATACAATTGCTTTTTTCTTGCGCCGCACCATGCTATAATGCGCGCACCTTAAAATCTGAACTACCCAAACGGGCCTTCCCAAACTATGTCCAATACAAAACGCGCTTTACGTAATATCGCCATCATCGCTCACGTTGATCATGGCAAAACCACACTGGTTGACCAATTGCTGCGTCAGTCCGGTACTTTCCGTGAAAACCAACAGGTTGACGCCCGGGTCATGGATTCCAATGATCTGGAAAAAGAACGCGGCATTACGATTTTGTCCAAAAATTGCGCAGTGGAATACAAGGGCACCCACATCAATATCGTCGATACCCCGGGCCATGCCGACTTTGGCGGCGAAGTCGAGCGCGTATTGTCGATGGTGGATAGCGTGCTGCTGCTGGTGGATGCGGTC
>JBDLSU010000002.1:0-6614 GCA_039799405.1 Pseudomonadota bacterium
CGGTGCTGAAAATATAGGGCCGGGCGCGCTGGATCAACCATTCAATCAGCACCGCATGCGCCGCCACAAACGCGCCGGAGACACCGGCCGCCTTGCCCAGCGTGCCGACGTAAATCAACTTGGACGAGGACAAAGCCAGACGCTGCAACACACCATGCCCATCAGCACCCAGCACACCAAACCCATGCGCATCATCCACCATCAGCCAGGCACCATAGCGCTCGCACAAGGCCAGCATGGCCGCCAGAGGGGCGATATCGCCATCCATGCTGAACACGCCATCGGTCACTACAATTTTCAGGCTGGCAGTGCAAGCTTGCAGCATGTGTTCCAGCTCCAGCACATCGGCATGCGGGAACACTTGCGAACGATGGCGCGCGCCAGTCTGGCTGCTGCTGGCGCAACTGAGGCGCACGCCATCGATCAGCGAGGCATGGTTTAATTGCTCGGAGAAAATCTCGCATTCTCCCGCTGGCACGCTGGCAGCCAGCGCGGTCAATACCGCCAGATTGGCCATATAGCCGGTGCCAAACAGCAGCGCGCGGCAGGCCGGAATGTGGGCATCCAGCATCGCGGCAAAGCGCTGTTCCAGCACGCCATGCACGGCATAATGGCCGCTGATCAAATGCGAAGCGCCACTACCGACACCATATTGCGCCGCGCCCAGTTGTAGCGCCTGCACCAGCAGTGGATGGGCCGCAAGGCCCAGGTAATCATTACTGGCAAACGCCAGCAGCGGCGCGCCATCGACTTGAATTTGTGCGCCACAGGGCGAACTGACCGAGCGCAGCACGCGCTGCAAGCCGTTCGCTTGCAGTTGCCCCAGTTGCGCATCGAGTGCCGCGATCAAATCCATATCAGGCTCCGCTCCAGCCGTTGGCGGATGCACTGCCAGAGCCACTACCAGACAATCCGGCTTCTTGCGCCAGCACTTGTTCCAACACCTGGGGAATCCGTTCCGCCAGCAGCGCAATCTCATCCTGCTGCAAAATATACGGCGGCATCAGATACACGGTGCGGCCTATCGGGCGCAGCAGCATTTCAGCCTGTTGCGCCAGCGAAAAAAAGCGCCGCGAAAAGGTGGCGTCGCTACCCACCACATCAAACGCCAGAATCATGCCGCGCTGGCGCAGATGGCGCACTTGCGGGTGGCTGGCGAGCGGCGCAAAGGCGCTAGCCAACTGGCGGGCGGTGGTCTGGTTGCGTTCCAGCACCTTGTCATCGTCAAATATCGCCAGCGTTTCCAAAGCAGCACGGCAAGCCAGCGGGTTGCCGGTGTAGGAATGCGAATGCAAAAAGCCGCGTGCAACTTCCGGGCTGTAAAAGGTTTGGTAGATTTGCGGCCGACTCAATACCAGCGACAGCGGCAAATAGCCACCGCTAATGCCTTTGGACAGGCATAAAAAATCCGGCCAGATACCGGCCTGCTGGCAGGCGAAAAAGGTGCCGGTGCGGCCACAGCCGACTGCAATTTCATCCAGAATCAAATGCACCTGATGTTGTTCGCACAGCGCTTGCACCAGTTGCAAATACAGCGGGTCGTGCATTGCCATGCCGCTGGCGCATTGCACCAAAGGTTCCAGAATCACCGCCGCGATCTGTCCGGCGCGTTGTTGCAACAGTTGCTCCAGCACGCTGGCAGCACCGCGTGCCACGTCTTGCGCCGTTTCGCCCTCTTGCGCCTGACGCGCATCGGGCGTGGGCACCACATGCGCCGGGCGCAGCATCGGGCCATAGGCTTTGCGGAACAGCGGCACATCGGTCACGCCCAGTGCGCCGACGGTTTCACCATGGTAGCTGCCTTGCAGACAGACAAATTCCTGCTTGTCGGGGTGACCCTGATTGCTCCAGCTATGAAAGCTCATTTTCAGCGCAATTTCCACCGCCGAAGCGCCGTCTGACGCGAAAAAGCAATGGCCCAGCACATGATTGGTCAGGGCGGATAATTTTTCCGACAGTTCAACCACCGGCTCGTGGGTAAACCCGGCCAGCATCGCATGTTCCAGCACATCCAGTTGCTGCTTGAGTGCGGCATTGATGCGCGGGTTGGCGTGGCCGAACAGATTGACCCACCAGGATGAAATCGCATCCAGATAGCGCCGCCCGTTTTGATCGGTAATCCACACGCCTTTGGCCGATTTGATCGGGATCAGCGGCACGCTTTCATGCTGCTGCATCTGGGTGCAGGGATGCCAGACGCTGCGCAAGCTGCGCGCTACCCAGTCGCCGGTGCCAGTTTGCATCATGCCTGGCTCACCGGAATCAACCAATCGGGTTTGCGCTTTTCCAGAAAACTGGCCACGCCTTCGCGCCCTTCAGCGGACGAACGAATATGGGCGATGCGTTTGGCGGTATCGTCCAGCAAGGCAATATCCACCGTCTGCCCCACCACCTCGCGCACCAGTTGCTTGGCTTCGCGTACCGCATTCGGGCTATTCGCCAGCAAGGCGCTGGTCAGGCTGGCGACGCAGGCATCCAAGGCTTCCGGTTCAGCCAGTTCATGCACCATGCCAAAGGCGTGGGCGCGGCTGGCGGCAAAGCGTTCAGCGGTCAGGAAATAGCGGCGTGCCATTTGCTCGCCCATGGCCTTGATCACATACGGCGAAATGGTGGCCGGGATCAGCCCGAGTTTCACTTCCGACAGGCAGAAATTGGCCGCAGGCACCGCCACCAGCATATCGCATGCGGTGACCAGACCCATGCCGCCAGCGTAGCAATCGCCATGCACTTTGGCGACCGTTGGCTTGGGGCATTCATAGATGGCGCGCAGCATTTGCGCCAGTTGCAGCGCATCAGCAAAGTTCTCGTCGTGCGAGTAATTTGCCATCTTTTTCATCCAGTTCAAATCAGCCCCGGCGCAAAATGCCGGGCCATTTGCCGCCAGCACAATTGCGCGCACGCTGGCATCCTGGCCCAGCGCGGTAAACACTTGCGCCAGTTCTGCGATCATGCTTTCGTTGAAGGCGTTGCGCACTTCCGGGCGGTTCAGCGTAACAGTGGCGAGTGCGCCATCACGACTGAGCAGCAGGGTGGAATAATCGATGGAAAACGGCGATGCGGTCATACTTAATCCTTTATACGGGTGCCTTGCTGCTTGATCTTTATTCAACAATATCGAAAGTGTCCGCTTACATGCGGAACACGCCAAAGCGGGTATCCGGAATCGGCTGATTCAGCGCCGCACTCAAGCCCAAGCCCAGCACCATGCGGGTATCGGCCGGATCAATCACGCCGTCATCCCACAGCCGCGCGGTGGCGTAATACGGGTGGCCCTGCTCTTCATATTGCTGTTTGATCGGGGCCTTGAAGGCTTCTTCTTCCTCGGCCGACCAGGTGCCGCCCTTGCCTTCAATGCCATCACGCTTGACAGTCGCCAACACGCTGGCGGCCTGATCGCCACCCATGACCGAAATGCGCGCATTGGGCCACATCCACAAAAAGCGCGGTGAAAAACCACGGCCGCACATGCCATAGTTACCGGCACCAAAACTGCCGCCGATGATGACGGTAAACTTGGGCACGGCAGCGGTGGAAACGGCAGTCACCATCTTGGCACCATTGCGCGCAATGCCTTCGTTTTCGTATTTGCGCCCGACCATGAAGCCGGTAATGTTCTGCAAAAACACCAGCGGAATTTTGCGCTGGCAGCACAGTTCGATAAAGTGCGTACCCTTTAAAGCCGATTCCGAAAACAAAATGCCGTTATTGGCGATAATGCCGACCGGCATGCCGAAGATGTGGGCGAAGCCGCAAATGAGCGTGGTGCCGTAGCGCGCTTTGAATTCATCAAACTCACTGCCATCGACAATGCGCGCAATCACTTCGCGCACATCAAACGGCTTGCGGGTATCGACCGGGATAATGCCATACAATTCTTCGGCCGCATATTTCGGTTCCACCACCTCACGCAGCACCATTTGCTGCGGCTTTTGTCGGTTCAGATTGCTGACAATGGTGCGCGCCAGCGACAGCGCATGGGTATCGTTTTGTGCCAGATGATCGACCACGCCGGACAAACGGGTATGCACATCGCCACCGCCCAAATCTTCCGCCGACACCACTTCACCGGTGGCCGCTTTCACCAGCGGTGGGCCGCCCAAAAAGATGGTGCCCTGATTTTTAACGATGATCGACTCATCACTCATCGCTGGCATATACGCCCCGCCTGCGGTACAGGAACCCATCACCACCGCGATTTGCGGAATGCCCTTGGCCGACAGATTGGCCTGGTTGAAAAAGATGCGGCCAAAGTGATCGCGATCCGGGAAGACATCGTCCTGATTCGGCAAATTGGCCCCGCCAGAATCGACCAGATAAATACAGGGCAGATTGTTTTGATCGGCAATTTCCTGAGCGCGCAAATGCTTTTTCACCGTCATCGGGTAATAGGTGCCGCCTTTGACGGTGGCATCGTTACAGACGATCACGCATTCTTGCCCGCTGACGCGGCCAATGCCGGTAATAATGCCCGCCGACGGTGCGGCGGCTACGCCATTGGCTTCCTTGTACATGTCCCAGGCCGCCATTTGCGACAGTTCCAAAAACGGTGTGCCGGGGTCGAGCAGCATTTGCACCCGCTCCCGCGGCAACAATTTGCCGCGCGCCACATGTTTGGCGCAAGCCGCAGCACCGCCACCGGCGGCAATTTGCGTCACTTTCTGATGCAAATCATCGACCAGGGTTTGCATGGCCGCGACATTGGTTTGAAAATCTTGTGCGCGTGGGTTGAGTTTGCTTTCGATCTGTGCCATACCGCCATCCTTATTTAATGTGTCTTTTAAGCGTGTTTTTTTAAGCTTGATTCTTGGGAAATTCGCCATCCAGATAATACCAATGGCCGTTCTCGCGCACGAAGCGGCTCACTTCATGCAAGCGGTGCGCCCGGCCCTGTAATTTATAGCGCGCCACAAATTCCACCATACCCGCATCACCATCCATGCTGTGGTGCTTCACTTCCAGCCCCAGCCATTGCGCACCGTCGCGGCTGTGCGCAATCGGCGGCCGGGTGCTGGCATGCCAGCTCGCCAGCAAATACGCTTCCTTGCCCAGCACAAAGGCGCTATAGCGCGAGCGCATCAGCGCCTGCGGGGTCGGCGCGCTGCTGCCGGGCAAGGCCGGGTCCAGATCAAACGGCGTCAAGTAGCGGCCACAGCAGGCATCAAACGACCAACCCGGCTCAATGCCGCCGCAGGGGCAGACGCTGGCCGGGGATGCGGCAGTTGATGCAAATTTGCCCGACTTTTTCATTCAAATCTTCCCGTCGCGCAGCAAGGCTTCAATCTGGTAAAAATGATCAAAGCCCCAGAATGATTCGCCATCCACAATCACGAAGGGCGAGCCAAACACCCCGCGCGCCATGGCTTGTTCAATCTCTTGCTTCAAGCGTTCTTTCAGTGGCGCGCTTTGCACTGCCTCTGCCACCGCCGCACCATCAAACCCGCAAGCGTTGGCGCAGGCCGCCACCACCTCCGGTTCGGCAATATTTTGGCCGTTGACGAAATAAGCTTGATAAATCGATTGGGAAAAACGCGCAGCGGCATCGCCGCCATGTTGGTCTTGCAAGAAATAAGTGGCACGCGCCGCCAGTTGGGTGCCCAGCGGAAACGGCTGTGGAAAGGTAAAAGGAATGTTGTGAAAGCGCGCAGTACGGGCCATATCATGCAGCACATAATCGCCCTTGATCGGAATAGCCACCAGCGGCACCGCACCCGTGGTTTTAAACACCGCGCCCAGCAAAATCGGAAACCAGTTCACCGTGCGCCCATACCGCGCCGCCAGCGCTTCAATTTTCATGGCCGCCATGTAACCGTAGGGTGAAACAAAGTCAAAATAAAAATCCATGCACTGGCTCCTGAAGATGATTCAAGGGGGGAATTCTATGGCGCGGCGACAAGCTTGCTATTGTAAGCCCTTAAGGCCCGGTTCGACACAAGCTTGTTGCAGCTTCGATATGGCCCGGGTGTTACGTTAACGTATACGTCAACCAGCCGCGAATTTTACCTGAAACGGGACGAAAGTGCTGCATAGAATCATCACCATGATCAATCGTATGCCATTAGAATACCCGTCACTGTGTTATATTTTCTGCCCCAACCCGATTTGTACCGTTTCAAAGAATGTCCGAGCCCCCGGAGAAATGCCCATGCACCTGACTGAGATCACGCTAAAAAACTACCGTTGTTTTACCGACATCCGGATCCCATTGCACCCACAACTGACGGTGCTGGTAGCAGAAAACGGACAAGGCAAATCTACGGTGCTCGATGCCGTGCGCGTGGGCTTATGGCCGTTCATCGACAGTTTTGATCTGGCACGTTCCTCCAGCTTTAACGATCCGGCCAATAGTATTGCGGTGGATGATGCGCACCTGAGCAAAGCACCCGATGGCAGCATGGTGCGACAGTTGCCGGTAGCAGTGGCGTTAAGTGGTGATTTTGGTGATGGTGAACAAAGCAAATGGATGCGCTTGCGCGAGAGCGAGCGCGATAAAACCAAAACCAAAGATGATGAACATACCGCCCGCCTGAAGCAATGGGCGCGCCAGTTGCAAACGGATATTCGCGCCGAGCAACGCAGCGAAGCCATCACCCTGCCCGTGTTCGGCTATTACGGCA
>JBDLSU010000003.1:0-7549 GCA_039799405.1 Pseudomonadota bacterium
AGAGGCAATGTCACCTTTGGTCCAGGCAAGTTTGGCAAAGCTGCCGTGTTTGGCGGCGTCGATAAACCCGGAAGCATTCGCATCCCCAATTCGCCATCTTTACAATTTTCTACCGGTACCAGCTTTGCATTTTGGGCCAGGGTTGATGGGTACAGAAGCATGAATGGCTACGGCAGTGTCAGTACTGATGTTGGAGGTGGTGCTGCTTTGGCGAAGAGCCATGACCGAACCGGTGGTGGCATGATGTTCTGGCTGGATAAGGCCAGTGATCCCTTCGTAGGTATGGCCACTTTTGAACCTTGGTCGCAGCCAGCAACCCGGCTTACGACTGCCAGAAAAAATATCGGCGACTGGGTGCATGTAGTGATGAATTTGTCTGCTCAAAGTGGCACCAGAGTGTATCTCGATGGCAAATTGCATATGACCAATCCAACACCAGTCAATTTCAATGCCATGAACCAGCAGGATTTGTACCTCGGCCAATTTTCGCAATACTGGTATCCGTTCTGGGGCGCTTTGGATGAGTTGCGCATTTATAATCGCACACTAAGCGAGTCAGAAATTTCCATCTTGGCCGAAGTGCCAGAACCCGCTCCCAAGGTACCCGATGCACCTGGTGCGCCCCAGGTTAGCGCAGGGGATTCGCAATTGTCTGTTGCCTTTACCGCGCCAGCTAACCCTGGTAGCTCTCCCATTGTCAGCTATACCGCGACCTGCAACAACATATCGCTTAACGGGACAGCATCGCCTATCGTGATAAATAATGCGGTCAATAACGTTAGTTATACCTGTACCGTCAAGGCCAATAATGCGGCAGGCAGTAGCGCTGCTTCCGGCCCGTCCAATGCAGTAACGCCACGCGCGGTACAAACCATTCCAACTAACGGCATGGTCGCATACTACAGCTTTGACAATAACACCCCGAATATCACGGCGGGCAACGCGAATAATGGCCAAGTCTCAGGTAATGTGGCATTTGGTGCGGGCAAATTTGGACAAGCTGCAATATTTGGTGGCGTGTCCAGTGCGGGCAGAATTCGCATCCCAAATTCGTCGGCACTGCAGTTTGCCAAAGAAGGGAGTTTCTCGTTCTGGGCCAAGCTCAATGGCTATAAGAGTATGGATGGTTATGGCAGTATTTCCAGTGATTTTGCCGGTGGCACCATGCTGGCAAAGAGTCATGACCGTACTGGTGCCGCGTTGATGCTCAGGTTGGACAAATCCAATGAAGTGTATTCAGGCGTGCAAACCTTTGAAGCATGGGCTGGTGGTGCCAAGCGTTTGTCAACGGACAAAAAGGTGCTCAATACCTGGATTCATGTGGCCTTGAACATGTCTGCTCAAACTGGAACCGAAGTCTATATCGATGGCAAATTGCACAGTACCACGACCACGCCAGTCAACTTCGCTGCCATGAATCAGCAGGATTTGTATATTGGCCAATTCTCCGACTCTTTCTGGTATCCACTATGGGGCGGGCTGGATGAACTGCGAATTTACAATCGCATACTCACCAAAGCAGAAATCGGGTTCATGGCAGGCGTTACCAATTCGGCTCCGCTCAGGCTCGCAATTAAGCCCAAGGCGACTGACTTGAAATTGCCAGTCTCCGGTACCTTTGGCAAACCGATATTGGTCGCGGGTAATGGGCATTCGGCAGTGGTTCATGCCAATGGCAGCTTGCTTGAATGGGGGCAAACGCCTAATCCGGCACCGGCCAACTTGCGCAATCTGGTGGCAGTTGCTCAAGGCTCGCGCCATGGTTTGGCTTTGACGGTTGCGGGTAAAGTCGTGGCATGGGGCGATAATGCCTTGGGCCAAACCGATGTGCCGCCTGGTTTAGGCAATGTCATCGCCATTGCTTCTGGTGCGAATCACAACCTGGCCTTGAGGGCCGATGGCACCGTCGCTGCATGGGGGCAAAATCTGGTCGATGAAGTCAAGGGGCCGATCAGCCGCACTAACATTGTTGCCATTGCTGCGGGGGAACACTTCTCGCTGCTGCTGGATAAAGATGGCAATGTCTATGCCCACGGTGTTAATGACCACGGCCAGACTGATATCCCGCGTCGCATGGGACGGGTGCAAGCGATGGCGGCGGGTGCGCAGCACGTGCTGGCTTTGCAAACGGACGGACGAGTGATAGCCTGGGGTGATAATACCCATGGCCAAGCGGTCGTGCCTGATGGACTTGATGGTGTGGTGGCGGTGGCAGCCGGTGCCAATCATTCACTCGCACTGCGGGCCGATGGAACCGTGGTGGCTTGGGGCGGCAATGATCTGGGCCAAAGTGCGGTGCCAAAAGGCTTGGACCATGTGATCGCCATTGCTGCGGGTAACGGTCATTCACTTGCATTGCGTTCGGATGGTTCGGTGGTGGCGTGGGGTAGCAACCAGTCGGGTCAAAGTACGATTCCGCCGGGATTGAACTTGTTACGGGCCAGTGCAAAGGTGGATCTGGTAGCGGCGAAAAACCGGATCATTGCAGTAGGCCAACAAAGTCAGAGAGCCAGTGCTTTACCAAGCCGGGTAGCGGTATTGCCTTCTCCTTGATTTTTATGGGGGGTGTTTCATGGCGATAAGAATTCATTGATTGAGTAGAATTCTTATCGCCAAGAGCACGCTGGATTTGTGTTTTCCGGCGTTGCGATACCCATCAAATCGTGCCATTTTAAATATTCCGCCATTCTTCCAGCGCCAGTCCTTCGTTCTCGACCATTAAATTATAGGCTGCGACAAATTCGGCATGTTCTTCAGACCAGCTTGGGCTGGTAGCAGCGGCAGGGACGGTATCGCTTGGCTGTGGCAGTGTGGGCGATGCCAAATCTGAACCGATGCTTAAACGAAGACATTGCAACAATCGTGCGGGATCTTGTGGTGTTTGCGTCATGGTCTGTCCTTCAATATGGTGGCTTGGCCAATAAAGGCCCCGTTGTGCAAGATCAGAATGCGATCAGGATATCAGAATGGTGGCAGATACAGTCTGGCCAGCAATTGTTCAAAGGCTGCGCTTCGCGCTGAGCCTTGCTGGTGAACAGCCTGTTGCGGTCGTTATAGCTGAAACAAGCCGTTTGCTGTCCCTGAAATGCATACACTTGCGCCAGGGGCCGAAAGCGCCCGGCAGAACCAAAACAGCCATGCACAAGAATCGTCACTGGCTGGAATTGAGATGCAGGGTGCGGTCAGGCGTATCGGTGCATGGCCCCAAACCGGGAATACTGAGGGTGCGATCCGGGGGCGGCAGGCGGCTGGTATCTATCGTCAACAATGATGGATCGTCGATCCGGGTGCTGGCACAGCCAGCACGCCAAGCACGGAAATCAACAGGCAAAAGGCAATCGGAACTCGCATTACGTGACTCCATCAACCGGACGTGACCGATTCTACCTTACAAAAGCGCGCCACAAACCGCCAACCCAAGGCGGCTTTGGAAAATGGTAGAAAGGCAGGTGTGCGTACCCGGATTATGTGGCAGGCAAGGCGCTCATGACGAAAACCGACGCCTTGAAGCATTGATCGTGATTTGCTTGAAGCCTGGATGGCTTCAATGCGGGTTGACACTTTTGGGCTAAAAGATGACGGTTTTCAGGCTAGCCCGGTCAGGCCGTATCCATTACAGTACTCACTTTCTTCAACCGAACGTGAGATTGTTATGAACAACACATTTTTGAAATTGGCACTGCCCCTGGCCACCTTGTTATCCACCACTGCCATGGCCAATACCTTCAAACTCAGCAGCAGCGATATTGCAGCAGGTAAATTCATGGCGACTGCCCAGGAGTTCCAGGGCTTTGGCTGCACCGGTGGCAACCTGTCGCCGCAACTGTCGTGGACTGGCGCGCCCAAGGGCACGGAAGCGTTTGCGATTCTGGCCCATGATCCGGATGCACCAACCGGCAGTGGCTGGTGGCACTGGCAAATCGTTAATATCGGCAAGGACGTGAGCAGCATGCCAGCCGGTGCGGGTGATCTGACCAAGAACCTGACGCCTGCCGGTAGCCTCAATATCAAGAACGACTACGGCGTTGCCGGTTTTGGCGGTGCCTGCCCACCCAAAGGCCATGGCGTGCATCGCTATCAATTTACCATCCACGCTTTGTCGAAAAAGCTGGAATTGCCAGCCGACGCATCGGGCGCGCTGACGGGTTATATGGTGAAGGCCAATTCACTCGGCTCCAGCACCATCGAAGCTTTGTACAAGCGCGACTAAGACCACCAAATCCCCCGTGAACCTGAGCGGGCATGCAAATGCCCATTTACGGCGGAACGGCTTTCATGGCCGGGGGATCACAGCCATCCCTCCGGCAAGCGCGACCAGATTTTCCCACTTTGGCATCGCGCCATCTCGTTTTTCCAGCACCCATTCGTATTCTCCCCTTTGCACATCTATTGCGCCTGAACCAGCCGGTAATGCCGCGTTGGTCATGCCATTTTTCCGCCAGATTTCTTTATAAATCAATGATTTATATGATTATCTATGGAGCTTCGCTGGTCATGGATTTTAATTGTTGGAGAAGTATATGGATAAATCTTTGGTTTTTCTCTTGCTGAATAGATACATTGAAATAGGAAAAAAATACCGAATTAATGTCATTGATAGCGATTGGCATTTTCAGGCTAAAAGTTGACGGTTTTTAGACTAGTCGCCTCCGGGGGATTGCTTTATATTTCTGCCTATCAACTTTGTTCAGTTTAATTCATCCAAACTCAACTCAGTTCAACGCCGTTTCAAGTAATTTAACTCAATGCATTTCAACCTGATTTGGAGATTTTTATGTCTGGCTTAATGATCAAACTCGCTTTCCCGCTCGTCGCCTTGCTCTCTGGTTCTGCCATGGCCAATACCTTTACCCTGAGCAGCAAAGACCTGGTGCAAGGCAAGGCCATGGCAAGCGCTCAGGAATTTCAGGGCTTTGGCTGCAGCGGTGGTAATTTGTCGCCGCAACTGTCGTGGAGTGGTGCGCCCAAGGGCACCGAAGCGTTTGCCATTTTGGCCTATGATCCGGATGCGCCAACCGGCAGCGGCTGGTGGCACTGGCAAATCGTCAACATCCCCAAGGATGTGAGCAGCTTGCCTGCAGGTGCTGGTGACCTGAGCAAAAAATTGACGCCAGCGGGCAGCCTCAATATCAAGAATGATTATGGTGTTGCCGGGTTTGGGGGGGCTTGCCCACCCAAAGGGCATGGCGTACACCGCTATCAATTTACCATCCATGCCTTGTCGAAAAAGCTGGAATTGCCAGCCGATGCATCGGGCGCACTGACCGGTTATATGGTGAAGGCCAATTCACTCGGTTCCAGCACCATCGAAGCGCTGTACAAGCGTGACTAAAACCTGCCCCACCCTGTAATTCAGACGACACAAGATCGCCGCCAACTTACGACCCAGCGGCCAGGGAGGATGCTTTCCTGGCCGAAATCACCGGGCTGTTTCGGTATTGGTACCGAAGCCCAATTCATTTAAATAGACAGTCATCCGCAGATGGCCCCCCGTGGCGTGTCCTGCACGCCTGCACCGGGCCAGTTCTTGTGGTTCCGGGCTTTGCCCGAGGTAGCTCGACCTGATGCAAATACGGTCGGTGCGGAAAACTTGTCTGTAAAAAGAAGGAAAGCGCAATTGAGTTTATTAACAAAAAAAAGCACTGCAAGGGTCAAACTTTTGGCACTTCACGGCAGTGGCAGTAATCGCGACATCAGCAAGTTGCAATTGGAGAACCTGGGTTTGTCCGGTTCTGATTTTGATGTAGTGTATGCCAACGGGCCGATCCTGGCCTTTCAAGCCGGGCCAGGGATTTCGGCGATTGAGGGGCTGGTGAATGGCCCCTGGTATTCGTGGTTGCCGCAAACCTGGGCCGATGTGGAACTGGAACCCGGCGTTTTGCGCAGTGCGATTTGTGAGGCGGTATGGCAAGTACTGACCCTGGTGCAGCAGCATGGCCGGTTTGATGGTATTTTCGGCTTCAGTCAGGGTGCCTTGATCGCCAGTCTGGTGAATGGCTTGCCACAGGATGCGGCTTTGCAGGCCGCGCTGCTGGAGCGCTTCGGGCCATCGATTGCGCCCATGATGCCAAGCAGCCTGCCTTTCCCTGCCGCCGTGTTTGCCTGCGCCGCCGCGCCGATGTCACTGGCGCAACTGCGCATGCGTGCTGGCCTGGGTGGTGCGCCCATGTCGCTTGCTGCGCCCGCGTATCACAGTGTGCACCTGATCGGGCGCAAGGATGATTTCAAGCCATGGTCGGAGTCGTTCGCACTGAGCATGAATTCACCACGCACCCAGGTGCTGTATTTGCCGGACGGGCACGAAATCAATCGACTGCAACGCAGTGATACGGAAATAGCTGCGCGGATCCAGCAATGTTTTGAGGCAGCGCACAGCGCTGTATCGGCGGACACCTCTGCGCTATCAGCAACGCCCCTGCCTGCCATGCAATGGCAGCAGTCGAGCCAATTTAGCGCCCGCGCGGTAGCGGGTGAGCGCCAAATCACGGCCGTCAAGCTGGCACTCGATACGCTGCCGGAAACCATTACCGGCATGTTGGCGGCGCAGCCTGCCGACGCACCATTGTTTCGTCAGGCACGCGAGCGTGATGCGCGCATCGCCACCACCTATGGTCAGATGCTGGCGTTTTGTCAGCCGGGCGGCGAGGGCGATTTGCGCCGGATTGGCGTTAAAGCTGGCGACGTGGTGGCCTATCTGGCCCCGCCGGGTGGTAGTGCCACGGCAGCGGTAGCATTTTTGTCGATTGCGGCCCAGACTTGCGCCGTGCCTTTTTCACCGAATATGAGTGAAGCCGACGCACGCCTGGCGCTGGAACAATACCGGGTGCGGCATATTGTGTTGTTTGAAGGTGTGGTTGCACCTGGTGTGCATGCCGCGTTTGAACACTATGCCCGTAGCGGCAGTGCGCGCATCCATCATGCCAGTGCCGCAACTGGCGCAACGCCCGGTTTGTTCAGCTATCTCAACTGTCTGGATGGCTTTGCGCAACTGCCTGCACTGGTCAATGCTGCCAGCGCCGACTGTTTGCTGCTGCGCACCTCGGGCACCACCTCGGTCCCCAAAGTGGTGCCACTACGCCAGCGTGATCTGGTGTTAAATGCCGCGCTTTTGGCCGATGGCATCGGGCTCAATGCCAGTGACGTTACTTATAGCGTGATGCCGCTGGATCATATCGGTGGTCTCAGTGCCTCCATTTTGTGCAGTGTGGCGGTGGGTGCATCGGTCACCTGCGATGGTGCGTACAACCCGCAAGCCATGGTGCAAGCCCTGGCCGATTCCAGCCCACGGCCGACCTGGTATTCGGCGGTGCCGACCATCCACAATGCCACGGTGCGCTATTTGCAGGAAAACCGCGAGTCTTACCTGACCCAGAACGGCGAATGGCATGGCCACAGCCTGCGCCTGATCCGCTCCGGCGCAGCCGCGTTGAAGGAACCGGACCGTCGGGTACTGGAGGCAGTGTATGGCTGCGAAGTGGTGGCAACTTACAGCATGTCGGAGCAAATGCCGATTTCGCAGCCACCCAGAAGCGGAAGCGACTGGTTGCAA
>JBDLSU010000004.1:0-3172 GCA_039799405.1 Pseudomonadota bacterium
AGTTGCTGGCGCAGTGGGCGCACGCCGAGCAAGCTGTTATACATCGAAAACACCACGCCACCGAAATAATGTGCGTCGTTCATCGGTGCATAAGCACCATTGATCGCTTTGGTGGTATTGCGTGGGCAGGTGTAGGCAAAGGCTGCCGTTGCGGTGGTGCCGCCGTTCATGTTAACCGTTTTGACATTGGTGTTATTCAAGGTGCAGGTGCTGCCGCTTTGGGTCACATCCATCTTGCCGTACTTGACGCCATATTCGTATTGGCCGGTTTTTGTGTTGCCGCCAGGGCCAGTGCCGACCAGTGCGGTGTGGATGCCGTTCCATTGGTCGATCACGGCACCGGTGTTAGCGTCCAGCATATACACCGGGCGGGTTGGTTCGGCGGTATTGGCACCGGAGAAAGCGACCACATACACCAGGTGTGCCACGCCGTTGGCTTTTTGCTTGACGTACAGTTTGACTTCTTCATCTTTGGTTTCATAGATGCGGGCCAGGGTTTTGGCTTTCATCATGATGTCCGACTTCGACAGCAGTGGTTTCACGCTGGGCAAATCGTTTTGCAGGTTGCGCAGCAAGAAACCGCTGACGCTTGGGGTGGTCTTGGCTGTATCGCGGTGTTCGACCACGGCCTCATCCCACACTGGCACGCCCTGATGCAATTGCACATGGCGGGTAACGACACGGCCATTTTCAAACTTGTGCGAGCGCTCGGCTTGCAATTCAGTCGCCGCCACACCAATGTGGTTGTGAACCGCAACATTACCACCGGCCAGATTGGCGACCAATGGGGTCTTGATATTTTCCAGGTTTTCACGAACCGCAGCCTGGGCAGTCGTTGCGCCAAAGCTTGCAGCGATCAGGGTTGCCAGCAGAGTAGGGCGGGCGAGGCGATTTAATTCGATATGCATTGTTTGTCTCCAGAAATTTTATGTTTGTATTGTGTTGCTTGCGGTCCGGGCCTTGTGACCCGGTACCATCGTTTGCCGTTGTTTAACGGTGCAGTAACTTTACGGGAAAGATGGGGTTCTGACAACCGGCCAAAAGTACTACTAACTGCAAAAAATACGCAAAAAACTGCAATTAACCGTTTCAAACCTGGCGTAATGAGGTTATTTTATACATAAAATATCTCGATTGACGTGAAGCGTGGCGTGGTGGCGATCAGGGTGTGAATTGTTATCAGATGGCCTGCGGCTGGGTATAAAAACTTCATGGCAAGGATTGCCTGAGCCAGTCGTTCTGGGAGCGCAGCAAACACTTCATGAAGAGCGATATCGAGCTCAAACCCAAGTTCAAGGCCGCCCCCGGCAATGTCGGCGTCGAACTCGAATATACCTTGCAGGACAACCCGGCCTTCAAGGAAAAGTTAAACAAATTCGCGCGCGAATCCAACACGTTTTATGACGAAGCGCAAAAATTTACCCTGGAGGTGGTGCAGTTGATCCGCGCCAAAACCGGGCATCAGCGCATTGTGTTGGTGGTGGATGCGCTGGAACGCCTGACCGCGCCGCCGGGCGACGAAAACAAGTTATTCAACAGTCTGAAAGAAATTTACTTCAATCAGCCAGCCCGGCTGCAATTGCCGGATATCGCCATCATCTATACCGCACCGCCGTATTTGCAGGCGGTGTTGCCGAATGTGGAATCGGGTTTTGCGCAATGCCTGGCACTGGCCAATTTCAATGTCATGCGCCGTCCCACTGACAGCAATCCACCCGCACGGGATCAGGATGGCATCGACAAAATGCTGCAAATTCTGAGCAAACGCTTTCCCGAATGGCCGCAAGCCATGACACCGCCGGTGGCCGAACATCTGGCCTGGCTTTCCGGCGGCAATGTGCGGCGCTATTTTGACTTGCTGCGCAACAGCGTGTTTTTTGCCCGCACTGTCTCCTCATTGCCATTGGCTACGCCAGACGAAAAACCGGTGCGCCATGCGATAGCCAAAGCGCAGGAAGCACTGCAATGGCTCAACAAAAGCGACCGCGTTTGGCTGGAGCGCTTCAAGGCCGGTTTGCCCGGTGGTCAGGTAGACAAAATGCAGGAAGATTTGGCCAATATCATCCGCCTGTTTGATCATTCGCTGGTACTCAATTACCAGAATGGCGAAATCTGGTACAACGTGTCGCCTCTGGTGCGGGAACATGTCTGATTCGGCTGATCTGTCAGAAATCGAAACAATTTGGGCCGACTTGCGTGATTTGCTGGCCTGGCAACAGGGTTTTGGCTTGTACCTGGTGTTTGCCGACGATGCGCGCCGGGCCGATGTGTTGCTGCAAGCCTTAACCGATTGGTGCAAAGCGCATGACTTGCCGATTCAGGCGGTGCGATCTTTAAAAAGTGCCGACGCGCTGGCAAAGGTGCTGGACGCTTTACCCGGCAACCCGGCGGTGCCCGCCATGCCCATGTGGCTGGATCTGGGTGAATGGTCGTCCGACCCGGCTTGGCTGCAGGTAAGACGGGAAATATTGGCAGCCTTAAACCAGCGCCGCAGTTGGCTGGAGCAAAGCTGCCTGCGCCCGGTATTTTTGCACTTGCCGCTAAGCTTTGCGCCGGAAGTGGTTACCTGGGCACCGGACTTATGGAGTATCAAGCGCTACCTTGCGCTGTTACCGTCGGCAAACCCGCTGCAAACCATTCAGGCAACGCTGGCTACCGAAGTGGCAGCAGACCTTGCCAGCGAAGATGCGCAGGCGATACAAACCACCGTCGATATGGTGCAACTGGCGGCGCAATACCATCTGCCAGTGCCGCAGCAGGGCAATTTGCAAGCCTTGCGGGATTTTGCATTGGCAATCGTACCAACAGGGCAGGCCGGGGTTGACCAAGCCCAGCATGCCGACGCGCTGACCTGCTGTCAAGATAGCCTTGCTGTGCTGCGCCACCTGCGCAAGCTCGCTGGTGATACACCGCAAGCGCTGGCGGATGTCGCCAACGCTTTGTTGCATTTGGCTGAAGCACAAATTGCTGCGGCTGATCTGGTACCAGCAAGAACAGCCCTGCATGCGGCACTGGGCTTGCGCCAGCGCTTGATCGCATCGGGCGATTCGGCATTGAGCCATGCAATGATAGCGGTGCTGTACAAGTTAGCAGAACTGGAAACCAGTGCTGGTAATAACAAGCGGGCCTTGGTCTGGCTGGAAAATACCTTGCCAATCCAGCGCAAGCTGGC
>JBDLSU010000005.1:0-4707 GCA_039799405.1 Pseudomonadota bacterium
AGTGAAGTGCTGGGGCCGGATCATGTGTTGGCAGGCATTTGCTATGTATTTTCCAATATCGTTACACCCGGCGTGATCGCCCACCACCAGTTTGGCCGCATCGTGTTTGGCGAACTCAATGGCAGCGCTTCCGAACGCGCGCTGGCTTTTGTGCGCGCCTGCGAGCAAGCCAGTATTCCGGTCGAATTATCCAACAATATTGTGCAGGCGCTGTGGGAAAAATTTGTGGTACTGGCACCACTGGCAGGCACTACCAGCCTGACCCGGCTACCAGTAAAATCTATCCGCGATCTGCCTGCTACACGCCAGTTGTGGCAAGCGCAAACTGAAGAATTACTGGCGCTGGCCCCGGCTTGCGGCGTGGATTTGGGCGTGGATCGCATGGCGAAATGCGTGCAGTTTCTGGAATCACTGGGGCCGGAAAATTATTCGTCGATGAGTCTGGATTTGAACGCAGGCAAACCGATGGAACTTGATGCCCTGATTGCCTACCCGGTGCGGCTGGGTCAGCGCCATGGCATTGCGACGCCGACACTGGCGGCGGTGTATGGCGGACTGCTACCGTATCTGCATGGCAAACCGGGAGCCTGAATCAAGTCAAATCAAGTCAATCCAGCCAGGCATGGCGGAACCGGGATAGCACAACTATCAGACCAATGGTTGTGCCACTGCACCCTGCGCCAATTGGTCGCGAATCCACTGTTCCGCCGTAACCAGATCGTCAAAGGTTTGCAGCACCAGGCCGAGTTCTTGATACAGTTTGGCAAACAAGGCGCTCATGATCGACCCGCCTTCGACCTCGGGTGCCATCACCAAAGCCGTTGCATGCGGTGCCCGCCCCTGTTGCACCCGCTGCTGCATGTGGGCGGCAAAGGCATCGAAGGTCGAGCGCGCAGCCAGCGCACTACGGTGAAACACCACCAAATCACCCCAGCGCGGAAACACCAGCACCTGCGGCAAAATTTTTTCTTGCAAGGCGGAAAACGCCGTAATGAATTCATCATTAAACGGCCCCCATGCCTGGTGCCGCAACAAATTACCATCGGCAATGGCTTCGACATAGCCATGCGGCCGGAACTTGCCCTGTGCCAAATTTTGTGTGTTGTAGTCGCTGTGCTGCATCTACGACCTCCCTTCATCTGCATCCATGGTTTGACATGGCGAGCATTCACCACCCAAGCCAGAATACTGACACGTTTCAGTACGGCATAGGGGTTTTTCCAGAAAATTCCTGCACTTCCAACACCACTAACACCACCACTACCACCACTCCGGGGGCAAAAAGTATGCACTCGATCAGCCAACATGTGTCGATTCAGTTTGCAGCCACCAAAGTCGCGCTGTACAAAATTGTGCGCGATGTGCGGCATAATACGCCATTGCTGCTTTCGCACACCAGCCCAAAAAAGGCATTATTCCCCTCGCCCTGCAAGGTTGGAAAACCGGGCAGGAAAACTGGCGCAGGATGTTTTTGATAGAGAACAAGGTAAATGAACAACAAACGGAACACAAAACGACAGGTGCGTATCAAATCGGTGACGATTCAGGGCTTCCGTAGCCTGCGCAATATCGAGCAACTTGAACTACCACAACTGGCAGTTTTGATCGGTGGTAACGGTGCAGGCAAATCCACGCTGATCCGTTTTTTTGAGATGCTTGGCTGGATGATGAAAGGGCGCAATTTGCGTGAATTTGTATTGCGCAATGGCGGTGCGGATGATCAACTGTTTTTAGGGGCCAAAATTACCCCGCAAATCCATGCAGAACTGGTCTTGACCACCGGCGCAGGCACCAATGAATACCGCTTTGACTTAGTACGCCGTAATGCCAATGACGATTTTTTTATAAAAGACGAAGCATTCCGTTTTTCGGATAAAGCCTATGGCACAAGCGCGCCCTGGCGGGAACTGAGCGACATTGGGCTGGAAGCCTCATTACCGGATCAAACCGACCAAACCGCCCAGACCATTCTGCGGCTACTGAAGGGATGCGCCACATTTCAGTTTCACGACACCTCGCCCAACGCCAAACTACATACCCGCTGGGACGTTAGCGACGGCTTCTGGTTACGCAACGATGGCGGCAATCTCGCAGCCGTATTACTGAACTTGCAACGTGCCGAACCGAAACGCTACGCCCTGATTGTGAAACAAATTGAACGTGTACTACCGCAATTTCAGAATTTTGTGCTGGAGGAAGAATACGGCAAAGTCCTGCTGCGCTGGCGCACCCGCCATGGTGACAAGATCATCGGTTCGCACCTGACATCGGACGGCAGCCTGCGCCTGTTTTGCCTGATTACCCTGCTCAACTTGCCGGAAAAACAGTTGCCCGACATTTTAATGTTCGACGAACCGGAACTTGGCTTGCATCCACACGCAATAACGCTGATAGCGGCAATGATCAAGCGCGTTGCCCAAACCAGGCAAGTGTTCCTCGCCACGCAATCACCGTACTTTGTCGATTGTTTTGATTTGGAAAACATCATTATCGCCAGCAGTCAAGAAGGCGAAACCCGCTTGCATAATCTGCCAGCAGAGCAATACCGCCAATGGTTGAATGATGATTATGGCATCTCGGACATTTGGCTGGAGCAAGCGATTAGCGATAACGGGATCGGAGGTGCCACATGATACGCATTCTGGTCATTTGCGAAGGGCCGACTGAATCGAGATTCGTCACACGCGTGCTGGCTCCATATTTGCAGCCAAAAGGCCGCCTGCTTTTTCCGACCCTCATTAGCAGCCGTGCCGGTAACGGGTGCGGTGGCAATGTAACAGTCGAGCGGCTGGCGAATGCGGCCCAAAAGCACTACTTTCAGGCGCATCGGGTCACCACGCTGGTAGATTATTACGGCTTCAGACGTTTGGCCGGTCGATCCCATGCCACACTATTGCAAGAAATTACTGACGCCGTCAAGAAAACCGTCGGCCAACCCTACAACCCGCATCATTTTCATGCCTACGTACAAATGCATGAATTTGAAGCCCTGCTATTTTCAAATATCGAAAAATTCGATACCCTGCCAGACGGCTTTAACAAGCAGGCCCGCACCAAGCTGGAGACCGTGATCAGGCAATTTGATCCCGAAGACATCAACAATAGTCCGGAGACGGCACCCTCCAAACGACTGGAGCAAATTTTCCCATATGGGTGCTATGGCAAGGTTGAACACGGTGCGCTGATTGCCGAGGCGATTGGGATCGACACCATCCGCGCCCGATGCCCCGGGTTTGATGCATGGGTCACGCTAATGGAAAACTGGTAATTCGGAACGACGTAAATGAGGAACCCATCATGGATATAAAAAATCAATTCAGTGCACCTCGACCAGACACCCTTGCAGCACTCAAGAACTAAAAAACCCCAGCACTTCAGCACTACGGGTCAGTGTATCGCGCTTGCCCAGTTCGATCAGTTCGCGCGTAAAGCTCGATTCAAACAGCAAATAAGACGCCAGCGCCGAACCACGCGCTTCGGTCGCGCCAATGCCGCCCAGCATGGTACGCACCGGGCCGGGCAGGCTTTCAATATGACGACTGGCAATATCATCAACCCGTTCCGACGGCGCAATCACCAGAATTTCGACCGGGCGCAGTGGCATTTTGTCGCGGTATTCCGGTGGCAGCATCGACAGGGTCAGGTTGATGCGGTTGAGCCGTTCCACATCCACTGCCAGCGAATCGAGAAAGATGCTGGACATGGCATGCCCGGCAATTTGCGCCAGGCTTGGATACTGCGGTGAAGCGGCAATATTGCGCGCCGCTTCGGTCAAGCGCCCGGAGCCGACTACCAGCACCTTGGTTGCACCCAGATGAATCGCCGGCGAAATCGGCGCTAACTGACGCATCGAGCCATCGCCACAGTATTCTTGTTTCCCATTGATGAACAGCGGCACCGAAGGAAAGATAAACGGAATGGCGGAGGACGCCAATAAATGTTCGACCCCGATCTGGTCTTGCAGGGCATGACGTTGCATGCGCACCCAGGGTTCGATCTGGGCCAGGGTCTGGTAAAAGGTAATATGCTGGCCGCCAGTGTAAGACGATGCGGTAACCGCCAGCGCGTGCAGCAAGCCTTCGGAAAACACGCTGTCAAGCCGGGGGAAATCCAGCATGCGGTGCAGCAGGCTGACCAACGGGGTATTGTCGAGCAGCGATTTCGGTGGGGATGAGCGCCATTTGCGTAGTAACCAGCCAAACGACAGCAGCGACAACCAGCGCGCACCGGAACGGATCACACCCAGTGAATCGGCGCGATACACTTGCGCCACTTCAAAGTTCTCCCACACATCCACCAGGCGCTGTACCGCTTCGCTGAAATTGTCGGCCCGGCACGCCAGCGCGGTGGCGTTGATGGCCCCGGCGGAAGTGCCACAAATGATATCAAACGGGCAGCGTGCAGGCGGCCAACCGGCCTCCCAAAGTATGGTTGAAATACCTTGCATCACGCCGATTTGGTAAGCTGCGCGGGCACCGCCGCCAGTCAGAATTACGCCAGTTTTCTTTTTGATAGCCATGCGACAAGGGTAACAGTTTCAAGCTGGCTTGCGCGCAAGAATCATCGGCAGCCATAAAAAAACCCGCAAGCACAAGTGGATTGTGTTGCGGGTTTTACGCAGTCAAAATGCGGTGATTCGATGCTGCACTGCAAGATAGAAGCAGGCTGTGCTGAATCTTTTGGCTGAATCTTTTGGCTTAATCTCTT
>JBDLSU010000006.1:0-4799 GCA_039799405.1 Pseudomonadota bacterium
GTGCGCAATTCTTATCTGCAATATCGCGAAATCGGTGCCAAGGCGCGTGCCATGTTGATTGCGGCAGCGGCCAAGCAATGGCAGGTGAATGTCGATCAATGCAAAACTGCACCCGGTATGGTGCTTGGCCCGAATGGTAAAAAAGCCAGCTATGGCTCGTTGGCAGAAAGCGCCATGCAGCAACCGGTGCCTGCCAAAGTCAGCCTGAAAGACCCCAAAACCTTCCGCCTGCTCGGCAAACCAATGAAGCGGCTGGATAGCCGCGCCAAAACCAATGGCAGTACCCAGTTCGGTATCGATTTCAGTTTGCCCGGCATGCGCGTGGCGCTGATTGCACGGCCACCGGTGTTTGGTGCCAGGGTCGCCAAGTTTGACGCCAGCAAGGCGCTGGCGATCAAGGGCGTGCTGGATGTGAAAGAAATTACGCTGGATCGTGGCGCGCGTGGCGTAGCGGTATTGGCGCAAGGCTACTGGCAAGCGCGCCAAGGGCGTGATGCCTTGATGATTGACTGGGATAGTTCTGGCGTGGAAAAAGTCGATACCGTACAGCAAATGGCCAGCTATAAAAAGCTGGTGCAAAATCCCGGCGCAATTGCCATCAAGGCGGACATGAGCGCACTCAGTAGCGCCAGCAAAAAAATCGAAGCCGAATATGAATTTCCCTACCTGGCGCATGCGCCGATGGAACCGCTCAATTGTGTGATCGATTTGAAAGCCGATCATTGCGATGTCTGGGTCGGTAGCCAGTTTCAAACCATGGATCAGGCCGCGATTGCCCGCACCGCAGGCCTGAAGCCGGAGCAAGTGACTTTGCATACCATGATGGCAGGCGGTGGTTTTGGTCGCCGTGCCGTGCCCACCTCGGATTATCTGGTGGAAGCCGTCAACGTGGCAAAAGCCTTTGGCGGCGGCACGGCGGCCGGTATGCCGATCAAATTGATCTGGAGCCGCGAAGACGATATCAAAGGCGGCTATTACCGCCCGGCCCATGTGCATCGCGCCCAGATCGGGATCGATGCCAAGGGCCAGATCAGCGCCTGGCAGCATGTGATTGCCGGGCAATCGATTGGCATGGGCACGCCGTTTGAAGCCTTCATGGTGAAAGACGGAGTCGATGGTCTCAGCACCGAAGGCATGGGCGAACCGTATGCGGTGCCAATGCAATTGTCGGTGCATCACCCCAAGCATAATGTGCCGGTATTGTGGTGGCGTTCGGTCGGCTCCACCCATACCGCGTTTGTCATGGAAACCCTGATCGATGAAGCGGCAGAAATTGCCAAACTGGATCCGGTGGCGTATCGCAAAAAACTGGTCGGTGACAAACACCCGCGTCACTTGGCCGCGCTCGATCTGGCGGTGGCGCGTTCCGGCTATGGCAAAGTCAAATTGCCCAAGGGCCATGCCTGGGGTGTGGCGGTGCATGAATCGTTCAAATCGGTGGTGGCGTATGTGGTGGAAGCCTCGATCCAGAATGGCGTACCCAAGCTGCATAAGGTTACCGCAGGCGTGCATTGCAATCTGGTAGTCAATCCGCTGACGGTGGAAGCACAGGTGCAGGGCGCGGTATTGATGGCACTGGGCACTTGCATGCCCGGCTCCAGCATTACCTTCAAGGATGGCGTGGTCGAGCAGCGCAACTTCAACGACTATACCGTGGCGCGCATGCTGGACATGCCGCAAGTGGCGGTGCATATGGTGCCGTCAACCGAGCCGCCAACTGGCATGGGCGAACCCGGTCTGCCACCGCTGGCCCCGGCCTTTGCCAATGCCTTGTTCCGCCTGACTGGCAAGCGCCTGCGCAAATTGCCGTTTGATTTGGCGGCATAAGGCCATCAAGCAATAAGGCTGAAAAGCGCATTGCACCAATAATTCCCCGGCTTAGCGCGCCAGCAAAGCTTTCAGGCGCGCCAAGCGGTCTTGTGGGGTGATTTTTTCTTCTTCGGCCGGGGCAGTTTGCTGCTCCAGTTGCATTTCCTTGATGAAGCGCGAGATTTCGCATGGCACGTTTTCGCGGGCGCGGCGGCGTTTCTGGCACCAACTGATGTGCAGGCTGCGCTTGGCACGGGTGATGCCAACATACATCAGGCGGCGTTCTTCTTCGATGCGGGCACCCAGGGTTTCGATCGGTGCATCCGGGTCACCCTTGTGTGGCAAAATCCCTTCTTCCACCCCGACCAAAAACACATGCGGGTATTCCAGCCCTTTCGATGCATGCAGGGTTGACATGCGCACCGCGTCCGGTTCTTCGTCCTGACCTTCCAGCATCGTCATCAGCGCCACCATCTGGGTCAGATCGAGCAGGGTTTTTTCTTCGCCATCACCCATGCGTCCACCCGTGGCTTTTTCTTTGAGCCAGCCGACAAAATCGATCACGTTTTCATACTTGCTCTGGGCCTGGCGCTCGTCAAAGGTATTGTATAAATAACCTTCGTATTCAATGCTCTTGAGCAGGTGATCCAGCAATTCCGCTGCCAGTTCGCCCCCTGGTTGATCGGCCTGGGCTTCAATATTTTGGATAAAGGTGCAAAACTCGCGTAGTGGTGTCAGTTGCCGTTCGTTCAAAATCGCTTCAATCCCACCCTTGAAGGCGGCTTCAAACAATGAGCAATTCCATTGCCCGGAAAACGCCCCCAGTGCTTCCAGCGTGGCTTGCCCGACCCCGCGCCGGGGCGTGGTAATGGCGCGGATGAAGGCAGGATCATCTTCCTGGTTGGCAATCAGGCGCAGATAGCTGATGATGTCCTTGATTTCGGCGCGGTCAAAATAACTGGTGCCGCCGGAAATAGTGTAGGGGATGCGTTCCTTGCGTAGCGCTTGCTCAATCACCCGGGCCTGATGGTTGCCGCGATACAAAATCGCATAATCCGAAAACTGGGTCGAATTTTCAAAGCGGTGCGCCGACAGCATCACCGCAATTTGTTCGGCTTCATAGTCATCGTCCAGCATAGAGGTGACCTGAATCGGTTCGCCTTCCCCCAGGTCAGACCAGAGCGACTTTTCAAATAATTTGGGATTATTCCCAATCACCGCATTGGCCGCCTGCAAGATACGGGTGGTGGAGCGGTAGTTTTGCTCCAGCTTGATCACTGCCAGATTCGGGAAATCGACTTGCAGGGTTTTCAGGTTTTCGATGGTGGCACCGCGCCAGGCGTAAATAGCCTGGTCATCATCACCCACCGCCGTAAACATCGGTTTTTTACCCAGGCCACTGACCAGCAGCTTGACCAGTTCATATTGACAGGTATTGGTGTCCTGATATTCATCCACCAGCAAATAGCGCAGGCGGCGCTGCCATTTGTCGCGGATGGCTTCGTCGCGCTGGAATAATTCCACCGGCAAGCGAATCAAATCATCAAAATCCACCGCCTGGTAAGCGGCCAGGGTGGCGACATAGTTCTGGTAGATGCGCGCGCTCTGGGCCTCTTCTTCATCTTTGGCGTTGTGCAGTGCCTGCTGCGGCGTGGTGAGCGCATTCTTCCACAGCGACATGGTGTTCTGGATGCCTTTGATGATTTGCTTGTCGGTGGTAATGGCCAGGTCTTGCACAATCGAAAAACAATCGGTGCTGTCCATGATCGAAAAGCGATCCTTCAGGCCCAGCGCCTTGGCTTCCTGGCGCAAAATTTTCACGCCCAGCGAATGGAAGGTGGAAATCGTCAACTGTTTGGCCTGACGCGGCTGTACCAGCAATTTGGCGATGCGCTCCTGCATTTCGGTCGCGGCTTTATTGGTGAAGGTGAGGGCGGCAATATTGCGCGGGTCGTAGCCGCAATGCTCGATCAAATTCGCGATTTTTTGCGTGATGACGCGGGTTTTTCCTGAGCCCGCCCCGGCCAGCACCAGACAGGGGCCGTCCAGATAGTGTACGGCTTCGTTTTGCGGTTGATTAAGGCCAAATGAATTGGGGTACATGGTGGTGGTGGCCTGGGCTGGGTGGATGAGACAGGACTATAGAGCAAAATTGCGATTTGATGTGAAGCGCGCACACACTATAATCGATTTTGTTGTGGCGTTGTAAGCTATAATTTGCAATCGCCCCTGCTTCGCCTGCGCCGACTCTGCCCGCCCCACCGCTATATGGACACTATGGACTCACTGCTTCAGCACATGATTGATCTGACCGAGCATCGCGACCATTCGATGCTGGATCTGTCCGTGATTGCAGCCGTGCAAGAGCTGGCCTCAGCCCGGCGTACCCGTATTCTCGGCCTGACCATGGTACGCTCCAGTCTGATTCTGATCGAGCATGCGATTATTGAAGATGATGCTGAACCGGTATTGCATGATCACCCCAGCCCGGAGCAATACGGTGAGCCGATGGCGGCATTTGCCGAACTGGCGCATTGCCTGGAACACCATGAAAAACTGGCGCAGCGCAGCGAAGACGATCAGCATACCCTGTGGCTGCCGGTCTGGCTCAAGGACAAAGCCAATGTCTGCCTGGAAGTGCGGCGCAATACGGCTTTCGACAAGCAGATCATTCAAATTATCAGCGGCATCATGCGGGTGTATCACAATTTCCAGAAATTGCTCGACTACAGCGAACGCGATGCCCTGACCGGTTTGTATAACCGCAAAACCTTTGACGACCAACTCGCCAAAATGCTGTCCAATCCGGCCAAAGCGGCCACGGTGCCAGAGCAACTGGAGGTGGACCGGCGGCATGAAAGCGTGGCCCAGCACTGGCTGGCAGTGGTGGATGTGGATCACTTCAAGCGCATCAACGACCAGTTTGGTCATGTGTATGGTGATGAAGTGTTGATTTTGATCGCCAATTTGCTGCAATCGAGTTTTCGCAC
>JBDLSU010000007.1:0-3779 GCA_039799405.1 Pseudomonadota bacterium
GGCGTAGGAAATGGTCGATGGCACCCGGTGTAAAATTTCAGCCGCACCGGAAAACGAACCGCTGCGCTCCACCGCATCAACCATCTGGATGGCTTCCAGCGTCAGGCGGCTCATACCAGCCCCCCCGGGTCTGCCGCCTGACGTAAAAATTCAACGCTCGTCATGCTACCTTTCCTTTATGTCTGCTTGATGACCAGGGCGGTACCGGTCAGCCCGGTGACCCATCATTTACAGCACCCGGTAAAACAGCCGGTCCAGTCGGGTGCGTGACAGTCGTTTCAATAGTTTTGCCACCTCGGGCGGGTAATCGCTGACCTGCTCCAGCCAACTGAAATGGCCGATCCGGGTCGTGTCCCGCATGATGCTGTCTTGCTCACTCTGGCGCAGGCTGGTCAGCTCATGCTGTGGGTCGTGAATCAATAACGCATTTTCCAGATCCAGCCGGAACGCACGCGGGTTCAGGTTGTTACCCGTCATCAGCGTGTAATGCTGATCGACCCAGATGCCTTTCAGGTGGTAGCTGTTATCGGCATCGCGCCACAGGTGCAAATTCAATTGGCCCGATTCGATATGGCGGTGCTGTTTCTTGGCAAAGCGGCGCAAATTGACTTCATACAGATAGGGCAGTGCGCCAATGGCCTTGAACGGTTGTTCCGGTGGAATGTAAAAATCATTTGCGGTTTTGTCGCCGACAATAATATCGATCACCACGCCGCGCTTGAGGGCGCGGCTGATTTCGCGGCTGATGGCGCGCGGAAAATTGAAATACGGCGTGCAAATCATGATCCGTTCGCGGCTGGCCGCCAGCAACTGGCACAATACCCGGTTGAGCGGATTATTTTTGCCAACGCCCACCAACGGCGTCACACTCAGTTGCTGCAAGCTGGCATCCTGCAGCGGCAGCGCATAATGGGCTTTTTTGAGTTGGGCGCGAAACTGGCGAATGCTTTGCCAGATGCTGCGGGTATCGGGAATCTGCTCCTGATCCAGCCGCAATACCGCCGCCGAATTGAGCAAATGGTCACGCAAAAACTGTTGCATGGCATCGGCCAGGGCCGGATTGGTCAGCAGCAAATATCGGTCATGGCGGTATTTGTCCAGCTTGTGCAAATACACATTGTTGATGCTGGCACCGCTATAGATCACGGTATCGTCAATCACAAAGCCCTTCAGATGCAATACCCCAAACAGTTCCCGGGTTTGTACCGGCACCCCATACACCGGCACTTCAGTCGCATGAATCTGGCATTGCTGCTGGTACCAGGCCGCATTGCCTGCCACCTTGCCCGGAGTTTTGGCCGCACCAATCAGGCCGCGCTGGGCGCGGTGCCAGTCCACCAGCACCACAATATCCAGTTGTGGCCGCGCCGCTTTGGCCGCGTGCAGCGCGTGCAAAATCTCTTCACCCGCTTCATCGTGCTGCAAATACAGGCTGCACAGATAGATGCGCCGTTCGGCGCTGGCGATTAAGGACAGCAAGGTGCTGCGATACTGGCTGGCTTGCTGCAAAATTTGCACGCTTGACGCCGACAGGGCGAAGCGCGGCAATTGCGTCAAACTGGTACGGGATGAAAACAAGGCCATGGCTGGTCCAAAACAAGGGTGGCGGGGATGCTGGATGATAGCATTGCTGCATGCCATAAAACGCGAATGGCTGCATTTTCGATTTTGTTCATCATAGCCGCCAATCATTTCATCATGCAAGCGCTGTTTCTGCACCATAATCGCCGTCATCAACCCGTTTCATTGCACTGGCAATACCTTGCTCCGGGCAAGAATGCCGGATTGCCCTGGACCGATTATTGTGAATTTTTTCGAGGAGAAACATCATGCTGGACATGCGTTTTGCGGCTGATCGTGGGCGTGCCAATTTTGGTTGGCTCGATGCGCGCCATAGTTTTTCATTCGGGCACTATTTTGATCCGAAACAGCAGGGTTTTTCTGATCTGCTGGTGATCAATGAAGACCGTATCGAAGGCGGGCAGGGCTTTGATACCCATGGCCATCGCGATATGGAAATTTTTACCTACGTGCTGGAAGGTGCGCTGGAACATCGCGATTCGCTTGGCAGCGGTTCGGTGATTGTGCCGGGGGATGTGCAAATGATGAGTGCCGGTACTGGCATCCGCCATAGCGAATTCAACCATTCGCGTCAGGAAAAACTGCATTTGCTGCAGATATGGATTGTGCCGGATCGCAAGGGCGTGGCCCCGCGTTATCAGGAAACCCGCTTTGACCCGGCAGAAAAACGCGGCAAGCTGCGCCTGATCATGTCGCCCGATGGCGCTGATGGATCACTATCGGTGTATCAGGACATTAAAATCTACAGCGGCTTGTTTGATGCTGGCGAAAAGCTGCAAGTGTCGCTCGACCCGGCGCGCTATGTGTATTTGCATCTGGCACGCGGCAAGCTCGACATGAACGGCCAGACCTTCCATGCGGGTGATGGCGCGCGCTTGCGGGCGGAAAGCAGCTTGTTGCTGGAACATGGTGAGGGCGCAGAAATTTTGCTGTTTGATATGCGTGCCAATGAATTGCCGGTGATGTAACACCTTGTTGGCGCAAGCACGGCTGGCTGAAGCCTGGTCGGCAAGCCCGGGGCCGGGCATTACGGTATAATGCCCGGCTTCAGCGTCAATTTGGTCTACCACCATGTCCCTGCTTAACCTGATCGGCACCCTCGGTGCCCTGGCCGTGATTCTGGCCTATGGCTTGCTGCAATTTGGCCGCTGGCAAGCAGACGACGTAATCTATTCCATCACCAATGCCATCGGCGCCGCGCTGATTTTGGTCTCGCTGGTGGTGGAACCCAATTTACCCTCCATCGTAATGGAATCGTTCTGGCTCCTGATCAGTCTGATCGGTTTGTGGCGCGCCATCCGTAGTCCCAAAAAAATCCCCAAATAAATTGGCTTACGCTGCACAAGCGTTTTTATTGCCAGACATCCGCCTCAAATCCTGCCCCGGCTTTGTCAAATCGCGTCACGCCCCCCGCATGGCGGGCTGCTATGCATTTATGCATTGTCGAATTGCAAAAATGCTTATTGGCAATGCCTTCTCTCCCTGTTTATAATTCGCTGCCTTTAAAAACTCTCCAAAACAAAACCAACTTAACCGCACCTGCACATTTGGAATATTCGATGAATCTAACCAAAAAAAATACATTACTCGCTAGCGCGATTCTTACCGGTGGCATGCAACTGGCAGGGACTGCCTGGGCAACTGAAGGTCAAATTGCGGCCGATGCTTTCATCAGCACTGCCGACGCGGCGCGAGCTAATCAAAATTTTGGTAACGGCATCACACTGGAAGTGGGCAATAGCAGCGCTTCGTATATTCAAATCGATCTCTCCACGCTGCCGCCTGGCACCACCGGTGAGCATGTGGCAAGTGCTTCCTTGTTGGTGTGGGTAAATAGCGTCAGCACGGCAGGCGGTATGGATGTGTTTGAAGTGACCAGCCCCTGGGCGGAAAACAGCATCAGTGGCAACAACCAGCCACAGCGCGGCACGTCGCCCCTGGGCGTGGTCAGCGTCAATGCCGCCGGGCGCTATATTGTGATTGATTTGACCACGCTGGTGCAGCGCTGGATCGATTCTCCGGGACAAAATCATGGCGTGGTCTTGCTGCCCAGCGGCGTGCAGCCAGCGCAAGCCCTATTTGACAGTAAAGAAGCGCCATTTGGGCATAGTGCCAAGCTGGATATTTCGCTTTACACGGTGAAGTCCGATGGATCGTTTGGGGCGACGGGCGCAACGGGCGCAACTGGTGCTGCGGGC
>JBDLSU010000008.1:0-3878 GCA_039799405.1 Pseudomonadota bacterium
TCTGTTGCCAGCGATTGGCATTACTTTCGTTACTGGCGCTCTGATGCACCGCAATGCTGGTCAAAACCGTGTGGCTGCGCCCGGATAGTTGACTCAGCATGGCCCGCGCTTCGGCCTGGTCGGCTGGTTTGCCGAGGATTTGGCCATCGATCACCACGGTGGTATCGGCGGCCAGAATCGGGCGCGGTGGCAGTTTGCGTAATGCCATCACTTGCGCTGCGAAGCAGACTTTTTCCAGCGTCACGCGCGCCACATAGGCGGCCGGGTCTTCGTTTTGCAGCACCAGTTCGGTCACGTCCGGGCCGCGTGGTGGCAAGTCGCGCAGCAGCAGGACTTCAAACTGTACGCCGATCTGGCGTAATAATTCGCGCCGGCGTGGGCTTTTGGATGCCAGGTAGATGGTTTGCGCCAAAGGTTTCATGGTGATTTATCCGGTCATTCACTCGATTGGTTCAATGGTGCGCAAATGAGCGCGACTACACCCGATGGTAGGGGTGGTTTTGGCTGATCGACCAGGCCCGATACAATTGCTCGGCCAATAATACCCGCACCATGCCGTGTGGCAGGGTCAGGCTGGAGAGGCGGATTAATTGGTCGCAGCGGCTTTTCAGTTCCGGGTCGAGGCCATCAGCCCCGCCGATGATGAAGACCACATCGCGCCCGTCGCCGCGCCATTTTTCCAGTTGCTGCGACAAGCCGACGCTGGTTAAATCCTGGCCGCGTTCGTCCAGGGCCACCAGGCGCGCGCCCTTGGGCAAGACCGCTTCAATGCGCTGGCGTTCAATTTGCATCGCTGCTTCGGCACGCATATTGTTGCCACGGTCTTGTGGCTTGATTTCCTTGAGAACCATGCGGCATTCGCCCGGCATGCGTTTGACGTAATCGTCGAATCCGGTCGCAATCCAGGCGGGCATTTTGTGCCCGACCGCCGCAATGATCAACTGCATGGTTTATCCGGCGTCAGCCACACGCGGTTTGCGCGGGCGTGGGGTTTTGACGGCTGGCGCGGCATCACTGCTGGCGGCAGGCTTGCGGCTACGGCTGCTGGTGGCGGCACCGGTGCTGCTACCTGCGGCGGCGCGGCTGCGTTTGGCCGGGGCGGCGGCGTCGCCTGCGCTGGCAGCGGGTTTGCGGGCGCGCTTGGCGGGTGCCGGGGCTTCGCCATCTTCCAGCGCGGCTTTGCTGCGCGATTTGCGCACGGGCGGTTCTGGTTTCAGGGCTTCGGTGGTGCTGTCGTTGCGGCGCGAAGTACGTTTTGGTTTGGCCGGGGTGGCGGCTTCGTCATCGGCTTCTGCACTGGCTTTACCGGCTTTGGCGGCTTTCAGGCCTTTGCGTGCCACTTCCAGGCTGACCGGCTTGTCGCCCCACAATTCTTCCAGGCGGTAATAGGCGCGGATCGGTGCTTGCATGATGTGTACCACCATATCGCCCAGATCAACCAGTACCCATTCACCGGTATCGCCACCTTCCATGCCGATCACCTGGCCGCCTGCGGCTTTCACCTTGTCGTGAACTGAGCTGGCCAGTGCGCGGGTCTGGCGGTTGGAGGTGCCGGAGGCAATCGCCAAACGGTCAAACATATTGCTCAGGTGGGTGGTGTCAAAGACCTGAATATCTTGCGCTTTCACGTCTTCCAGGGCATCGACCACCAGGGCTTGTAATTGTTGGATGTTCATGGTTGTTTTCTTTTGTTTTAAGTAAATTGGATGATCCGGCTGCTGCTGGAGCGGGTGTTTTGTGAGGCGTGCCATATCGCCATGCTAGAGCCAGTCGCGATGGATTAAAAAGTCGCGATACAGCGCCGCTTCTGCGCTATTCTGTTCGGGTTGCCAGTCATAACGCCATTTCACGATGGGTGGCATCGACATCAAAATCGATTCGGTGCGGCCACCGGATTGTAATCCGAACAGGGTGCCACGATCCCAGACCAGATTGAATTCGACATAACGGCCACGGCGGTAAGCCTGAAAGTCGCGTTCGCGCTCGCCATAGGCCAGGCTGTTACGCCGTTCCACAATCGGTGCATAGGCCGGGATGAAGCCATTGCCGACGTTTTGCATCATGGCAAAGCTGGCTTTAAAGCCGGGCGCGTTAAAGTCATCAAAAAAGATGCCACCCACGCCGCGTGGTTCTTTGCGGTGTTTCAGGTAAAAATAGTCGTCGCACCACTGTTTGAAGTGCGCATGCAACTTGTCGCCATCGGGCGTGCTGGCCAGTGCTTCTTTACAAGTGCGGTGGAAGTGGGTTGCGTCTTCGGCAAAGCCATAATACGGCGTCAAATCCATGCCGCCGCCAAACCACCAGACCGGGGTTTCTGCGCCTCCGGTGCTAAAGAAGCGCACATTCATATGCACGGTGGGCACATACGGGTTGCGCGGGTGTAGCACCAGCGACACGCCCATGGCTTCCCACGGGCGACCGGCCAGTTCGGGCCGTCCGGCCACTGCCGAAGGCGGCAGTTTTTGCCCCATCACATGCGAAAAGTTGACGCCGCCGCGTTCAAACAACAAGCCTTCTTCAATCACCCGCGAAGTGCCACCACCACCTTCGGCGCGCTCCCAGGAATCGCTCAAAAACGCTTTGCCATCCAGCGCTTCCAGACTGCTGACGATGTTGTGCTGCAGATCAAGCAAATACTGTTTGACCCGCGCGTTGTCTGGTTGGTCTGAATTGATTGATTCGCTGTTGGGCATGGTAGTAGACATGAACCGGCTCATCCGTGATGTTTGGCGCGCCAGCCAATGTCGCGCCGGTATTGTGCGCCATCAAAATGGATGCGCTCCACCGTATCGTAGACATGCTTTTGCGCCAGTTTGACGTTGTCGCCCAGGCCAACCACGCACAATACGCGGCCACCATTGGTGAGTAATTTGCCATCGGCCTGGCGGGTACCGGCATGGAAGGTAAAGCAATCGCTGGTATCGGCTGGAATACCGGTGATGTGGTCATTCTTGCGCGGTGTATCCGGGTAGCCATGTGCCGCCATCACCACGCCCAGCGCGGTACGGCGATCCCATTCCAGTTCCACGGTGTCGAGCGTGCCATTGACTGCATGTTCCAGCACACTCAAATAGTCGCTCTTCAGGCGTGCCATGATGGGCTGGGTTTCCGGGTCGCCCATGCGGCAATTGAATTCCAGGGTTTTGGGGTTGCCCTTGTCGTCGATCATTAATCCGGCATACAAATAGCCGGAGAATGGGAAACCATCGCGCGCCATGCCTTGCACGGTGGGTACGATGATTTCGCGCATCACGCGTGCATGCAATTGCGGCGTAATGATGGGGGCAGGGGAGTAAGCGCCCATGCCGCCGGTGTTGGGGCCTTGGTCGCCATCTTTCAGACGTTTGTGATCCTGGCTGGTGGCCAGTGCCAGAATATTTTTGCCGTCCACCATCACGATGAAGCTGGCTTCTTCGCCTGTCAAAAATTCTTCAATCACCACGCGTGCGCCAGCGTCACCCAGTTTATTGCTTGATAACATCATGTCCACTGCAGCATGCGCTTCGGCCAAATCCATCGCCACTACCACGCCTTTGCCAGCGGCCAGGCCATCGGCCTTGATCACAATCGGCGCGCCCTGAGCGTCAATATAGGCATGGGCGGCGGCCAGGTCGCTGAAACTCTGGTAGCGGGCTGTGGGAATGTGGTGGCGCTGCATGAAAGCCTTGGCAAAATCTTTCGAGCTTTCCAGTTGCGCCGCTTCTTTGGTCGGGCCAAAAATCTTCAGGCCGTGGCTGCGAAACAAATTGACAATGCCAGCAGCCAGCGGTGCTTCCGGGCCAACCAGGGTCAAGCCGATTTGCTCTTGCTTGACAAATTCCACCAGCGCATTGTGGTCGGTAATGTTCAAATTGGTCAGGCGCAAATCGTTGGCGGTG
>JBDLSU010000009.1:0-3314 GCA_039799405.1 Pseudomonadota bacterium
CACCATTGGTAAGTTGCCCCTGGGTAGCCTGGGGGGCTTCGAGCAGCAGATCGCTGATCGCGTCGAGCAAACGATCCAGTCGCAGCGGTTTGCCCAGAATGGCATCGGTGCCTGGTGGCGAATTGCTCGATGGCGACGAGTAGCGATCCAGTACCAGCAAGCGCGGTGGAATGCCGATGCTGTCGGCGCGGATCCGGCGCGCCAGATCAATCCCGCTATCGTCAGTGGCACCAATATCCATGATAATCACGCCATAGGGACGGATGTCCTGTTTGGCACGGCGCAGTTCGGCCACTGCTTCCGTGCCATTTCTGACCGTATGGCAAATCATGCCATGGGGTGTCAGATTTTGTTCCATGAAGCCACGTACAATCTCGCTTTCATCGACCACCAGTACACGCACCCCTTGCAAGGCGCGGTCTTCCGGACGGTTGGGCTTGGCTTCGCCCGGTTTGCAGCGAATCGTGAAGAAGAACGTGGTGCCTTTGCCAAGCTGGCTGGCAACGCCAATTTCCCCGCCCAGCAAGCCCACCAATTGTTTGCAAATGGCCAGCCCCAGCCCGGTACCGCCATATTTGCGGGTAGTGGACGGGTCGGCCTGGGCAAATGATTCAAACACGTGTTGTACGGCATCATGGTTCATGCCGATACCGGTATCGCTGACTTCAAAATGCAGGCGGAAGGCACTGTCGTTATCGGTGGCGCAGGAAATGCGCACTGCCACTTCGCCATGCTCGGTAAATTTGACTGCATTGCCGATCAGGTTGATCAAAATCTGGCGCAGCCGTAACGAATCGCCCTTGATCTGGGCTGGTACATCGGGGCTGATCAAATAGCCCAGTTCCAGACCTTTTTGCTGCGCATGTTTGGCGATCAGGTCAATTACTTCTTCCATCAGTTTGCGCAAATCGAAGTCGATTTCTTCCAGCTCCAGCTTGCCAGCTTCCATTTTGGAGAAGTCGAGAATGTTGTTGATCAGTTCGATCAGGGTGCGGGACGAGTTCCAGGCCACATCCACGCATTCCTGCTGGCGCTTGGTCAGATTCATTTCCTTGAGCATGTCCAGCATGCCCACCACACCATTGAGCGGGGTGCGCACCTCATGGCTGACGGTTGCGGCAAACTGGGCTTTCATCAGTGCCATGTTGACCGCCTTGTCGCGTGATTGTTTCAACTCGGCTTCGCGCTCTTCCAGCACATTCATCATTTTGTTGAAGGCCAGCGCCATGTCGATCAGATCGCGCGGGCCATGGGGGGCTGCGCGCATGCCGGATTCTCCCGATTCGGCACGTCGCATCAGGTCGGACAGGGCATTGAGCGGATTAATCATATGTCGCGCCAGAACCCGTAGCAATACCAGCAACCCGGCGGCAAAAGCAAAGCTGACCAACATATTGCCGTACAGCAGAGTCTGGGTCAGTTTGTTGAGGCTGGCGCGGCTCAGATTGATATGTACAAAACCAACCAGCTTGGGTTGGCGCTCCTGTTCAATCGGCGACGATTCGGCCTGACTATCATAAACGGGAGCACCAAAGCGCCAGACCTGGTCGGTTTCCTGTTCCAGTGTGGCAGCAGACAAAATGGTCGGTGCTTGCGCTGGCAGTGGCGGAATGATGGCATCAGGCTTGGACTGGGTAATCAGCGGCTTGTGATTGAGGTCAGTAATTTGAACCTGTACCACGTCCGGGAAGGACAAAGCGGCGCTGATGGCTTCACGGGCATTTTCCGGCGAATGGTAAAGCAACGCGAGGGTACTTTGTTGGGCAAAGGTTTTGGCCAGTTGTTTCCCGGTGTCAATTGAATTGGCAGTGATGCGGCGACGCGCCTCGTAGGAATTCATCACCGACGAGAAGAGTGCCAATCCCAGAATAGCGGCTGAGACGACGACGGTTAATTGGCGGCGGAAGCCGGTACGACGCAAATAATCACGAAACATTGGTTAGTCGCCAACAGTCAGAATGCATGAAAGAAAATGGTCATGGATGACGGTACCTTGTAATTTACGCTGGATTTCCGTACGTGGTTCAGTTTGGTAACGATACAGCATTTTTCAAATTTCGCGAATTGGGTGATCGAAGTGCGGGGATCAATTTGCGAGATGGAATGGTTACTGTTTGCACCAGAGTCATTGTGCCCGATTTCTGGTGCGACAGGTTAATAATAGGCTAAAAATGCAGCAAAACCGTGCTTACGGGTCTATCTTTTTTGCATCATTTACTCACATTTTCCGAAAAAAGCAAATTACCCGTGCAGACCTTATCAAAACAACTTGCCTTACTGCTCCGGGAAAACCGCGTCAAAACCACGTTGCTGCTGGGCACTAATATGTAGTCCGAGATGTCCGGCGGTTCGGAGGTTGACGGCGATATGCACCGCCCGCAACGGTTGAATCCCTTTTTTGCGGATATCGCCAGCAAGTACGCCCAGGGCCGAATTGCCCAAATTTCGACCTAATTCCAGATTATTTGGGTAAAGTGCAAAAAGTGCGCCACGTTTTACATGAATCAGGCTGCTGGAAAAGAAAGGCAGGGAACTATCCCACGACTGTTTGAGTATCAACGGAAGTAAAGTCGATTCTTCTACTGTCGTCGTATCACTTGGCAACCATAACGCATCATGTGTCTTGTCAGCATTGGAAAACACACTGGAGTAGGCGCGTGCTGCATCGGCAATATTACGTGCTTCATACGCCACAATCTCAATGTTCTGCTCTTTGCCGACTTCCCGCGCCCGTTTGATCACGGCTTCATTAGACTGTGGGTTATATACTACAAAAACCCGCCGCACATCAGGTTGTAGTAATTTTAATTTTTGCAATAATACGGCCGGATCAGGGTTGAGAGAGATCCCAGAAACGGTTTGTTGATCAATGTCGCTGGTTGATACAACACCTCCCACGATCACAGAAATATCCCGCTCCAACGCAGTTGCCGCTTTGATTCCGACGCGTCCCAGTGCAATTACTACCTTGGTATCATGACGTTTCAGTTGCGAATTCAACTCGGTATGATCGATTTTATTGCTGTCGATAATATAACTTTTTATACGGCCTTTTGCGCGTTCTTCAATGCCTTCAATTATCTTCGAAAAAATACTACGAAATGGTTCGCTAACATTGGGGTAAAAAACGGCTACCGATCCTCTGCCCGACAACAGATCGGCTGGCGGTTCGGTGAGTGAATTGGCCCGGGCCAGATTGCCACACAATAGCAAGCCAATCAAAATGGTTGAGAGGCGTGGGGATATGGGCATTCATTTTCTCCGAAAAAGCCAGGGGCAGGGGGGGCAAGGGGGTGATAAACTATTTCTTTTTG
>JBDLSU010000010.1:0-2658 GCA_039799405.1 Pseudomonadota bacterium
CCTCGGCCACATTAGCATACAAAATCGCACGGGAAGAATTAATCATCATGCCGGTGCCGTTGGCCGTGCGGCCCGCGCGCACCGAGGCTTCCACATCCCCACCCTGAGCGCCGATGCCCGGCACCAGCAGCGGCATATCGCCCACCAGCGCACGTACCTGCGCCAGTTCCTGCGGAAAAGTCGCGCCCACTACCAGGCTGCACTGCCCGTTGCGATTCCATTTGTCCGCCACCAGGCTCGCCACATGCTGGTACAAGGGCTTGCCATCAACCTGTAAAAATTGCAGATCAGAACCACCCGGATTGGAAGTACGGCACAGCACGATGGTGCCACGGTCTTGCCATTCCAGATAGGGCGCGACCGAATCAAAACCCATATACGGGTTGACGGTGACTGCATCGGCCTGATAGCGCTCAAACGCTTCGCGTGCATATTGCTCGGCAGTGGCCCCGATATCACCGCGCTTGGCATCGAGCAAAATCGGCAGGTGCGGGTAGGTGTGGCGCATATAGTCGCACAGGGCTTGCAACTGGTCTTCCGCAGCCAGCGCGGCAAAATACGCGATTTGCGGCTTGAAGGCGCAGGCCAGATCAGCAGTGGCGTCAATAATATTTTTGCAGAAGGTGTATATGCCGTCCGGCGCACTTTGCAAGGCCAGTGGCAGTTTCTTGATGTCCGGGTCCAGCCCGACGCACAGCAAGCTGCTATTGCGCTGCCAGGCGGCATCCAGTTTTTCGATGAATGTCATGCATCCTCCTGCGGCAACACCGGCACGGTGTAATTCAGTGAGAGGCGGCCGCCATCCACATACAAAGTCTGCCCGGTCATATAAGACGCTTCATCGCTGGCCAAAAACGCCACCAGCGCCGCCACTTCTTCCGGTTCACCGCAGCGCCCCATTGGCGTGCGCGACAAAATGGTGTGGCGCGCTTCCGGGCTACCCAGCACCGCTTGCTTGGCCAATTCGGTCAAAATCGTGCCCGGCCCAACGCCATTGACGCGCACGCCGAGCGAAGCCAAATTCAAAGCCATCACCTTGGTCAGTTGGTTGATGCCGCCTTTGGATACCACATACGGCACCTGGTTGGGAATCGCCAGTTCGGCATTCACGCTCGACATATTGATGATGGACCCGCTCTTGCGCTTGACCATTTCCCGCGCCACCGCCTGGCCGCACAAAAACATCGATTTCAAATTAATGCGCAGAACGCGGTCGAAGTCGTCTTCTTCCAGATCAAGAAAATTGGCGGCGTGGGTAATGCCGGCGTTATTGACCAGAATATCGATCTGACCCCAGGTGCTGACGGCATCTTGCACCATGGCATCCACTTGCGCCTTGTTGCTGACATCACACTGAAAAAACCGTGCATCCGGGCCAAGACCTGCGGCGGCTTGCGCGCCTTCGGGTTTAACATCGACCAGCATGACCTTGCACGACTCCGCCACCAGGCGCTGGGCGCAGGCATAACCGATGCCTTGTGATGCGCCAGTGATGATGGCGACTTTTGCTGCTAATTTCATTGTTATTCCTTCCGCTTGATGGTGTCAAAAATGGGTGCAAAGTTCGGAACAAAATCACCCGGTTGCCAACAGGCGACAAGTTTAAGGCAGTTCAGAGCCAAGGTACAGCCAAATTCGTGGCAAAAACACTGGTATGAAAGCAAAGCCGACAAAACCCGGCCATCCAGCGTACTGCGGCATTTATGGTGCGATAATCAACACTCGACCGTTTCAGCCATCCCCGCCCATGTTTACTACCTTGCGCGCCACCACCACTGCCCTGCTGTGCCTGAGTGCAGGCCTGTTTGCCCAAACCAGCCAGGCCCAGGCCCTGCCCAAACCAGTACAACAAGCCCTCAAAGAAGCCCAAATCCCGCCCGCTGCCATGGGCACCTGGGTGCAGGAAGTTTCACTCAAAGCTGCCCCGGCGCGCCAGGGCAAGATCAGCGTGAATGCCCAAACCGCGATGGTACCGGCTTCGGTAATGAAACTGGTCACCAGTAGCGCCGCGCTGGATGTGTTTGGCCCGGCGCAGCGCTGGAAAACCCATGCCTACATCACCACGCCCATTATCAGCGGAGTATTGCGCGGGGATTTAATTTTGCAAGGCGGGGGCGATCCCAAGCTGGTGTATGAAAATTTCTGGCAATTGCTGCGCCAGTTGCGCAAGCAGGGCTTGCGCGAGATTGAAGGCAATATCATTATCGACCGCAGCCTGTTTGCGGTTGCCGAAACCACTGGTGCCGAATTTGATGGCGAACCGAGTCGCGCCTATAACGTCGGGCCGGATGCGCTCTTGCTTAATTTTAAGGCGCTGCGCTTGCGCCTGATTCCGGATGCCGGACAAGTCAAACTGCAGAGCGAACCGCCGCTGGCCGGGGTGGAGATGGTGCCACCACTGCTGGGTAGCGGCCCCTGTGGCGATTGGAAAGACCATCTTACCCTCACCTGGCAGGGGAAAAATCTGTTGATTCAGGGCAGCTACCCGGCCAGTTGTGGCATCCAGAACTGGTCGATCCACCCGCACGGTTTAAACGCCAACCAATATGCGCACGCGCTGTTTTCTGCGCTGTGGGCGGAATTGGGTGGCAGCTTCAGCGGTCAGGTCAAGGATGGCAAATTGGCCGATCTGGTTGGGGTAAGTAGCCCACAATTGAT
>JBDLSU010000011.1:0-5593 GCA_039799405.1 Pseudomonadota bacterium
ACCTGCCTGGCGTGAAGAACTGGCTTTGCAAGAAGCGCCGCGTGGTCTGGATGGTGCGCCGCACTGGAACTTGTATGATCCGGCGCGCAACCGCTTTTTTCGTATTGGCTGGCTCGAATTCATGTTGCTGTCGCACTGGCGCACAGGCATATCAACCCAACAATTGTGTGAACAAGTAGCGCAAAACAGCACCCTGCAACCGCAGGTGGATGATGTGTTGAATCTGCTCAATTTTCTGGAACACAATCAGCTTTTGCGCGCCAGCAGCCCGGCGCAGCGGCTGACGCTGCAAAAAGTGGCACGAGCGCGCGAGCTTTCGGTCTGGCAATGGTTGCTGCATCATTATCTGTTTGTGCGCATCCCCTTATTCAAACCGGAAGCCATGTTGCGCGCCAGCCAGAGCGCCTACGAATGGTTGTGCCGCCCGCTGGTAATGGGCGCGATTGCACTGCTGGGCGCTATTGGCATGTGGCGTGTGATTAACCAATGGGATGCCTTCACCCAGACTTTTCTCTATTTCTTTTCCTGGCAAGGCGCGCTGTGTTATGGCCTGGCGCTGGCGCTAACCAAGCTGTTGCATGAACTGGGCCATGCTTATACCGCGCGCCATTACGGTTTGCGGGTGCCCACCATGGGTGTGGCGATCATGATGTTGTGGCCGATGTTATATACCGATACCTCGGAAGGCTGGAAACTCAATTCGCAGCGCGCCCGGCTCGGCATTGGCGCTGCCGGGGTGGTAGCGGAACTGATGCTGGCCGGGCTGGCGGCACTGGCCTGGAGCGTATTACCGGAAGGCCCGTTGAAAAGCGCCGCCTATGTGCTGGCAGCGGTCACCTGGATCAGCACGTTGGCGATTAACCTCAACCCCTTCATGCGCTTCGATGGCTATTATTTGCTGATGGACGCGCTCGACATGCCGAATCTGCATGAGCGCGCTTTTGCCTTTGCGCGCTGGCATTTGCGCCGCCATCTGCTGGGCTGGGATTACCCCATTCCGGAACCGGAGCATGCCACGCGCGCTGGCTGGCTGATCGTCTACGCCTACACCACCTGGCTGTACCGCCTGATTTTGTTCGTCGGAATTGCCGCCACGGTGTATTACTTCTTCTTTAAAATTTTGGGGATTATTTTGTTTGCAGTTGAAATTGGCTGGTTTGTGGTGCGACCAGCAGTGCAAGAGGCCCGGGTCTGGCTGAAAAACCGCGAACAATGGCAAGGCAAAAAGCGCGCCTGGCTGAGTCTGACGCTGATCTTGCTGACGCTGCTGTTACTGGCACTGCCGTGGCATAGCAGCATCCGTGGCGATGGTTACTGGCAGGCAGCGCAGCACAGCCGCATCTTCCCGCCCCATGCAGCCCGGCTGAACCGGATTTTGGTTAAAGAAGGGCAAAGCGTGCGCGCCGGACAAGTACTGGCCGAGCTGGAATCACCTGAAATTACGGCCCAACTGCGCGCCACCGAAAGCGCCATTGCCGGTTTGCAAGCGCGCATTGATGGTGCGATTGGCGATGTGACGCTGTTTGAACGCACCCGGGTATTGCAGCAAGAACTGGCCAGCAGCCAGGCCACCCGTAATTTTCTGCTGGAAGAGCAAAACCGCTTGCGCATGCTGGCACCGCATGATGGCATCGTGCGTGACCTTGACCCCGGGCTCTACCCCGGCACCTGGGTGGCCCGGCAACAGGTGCTGGCCCGCATCATCCAGACCCATGGTTCACAAGCCTTTATTTACGCCAGCGAAAGCGATATCACCCGCCTCAAAAAGGGCGCGCATGCGCACCTGATTGTGCGCCGCCCGGACAGCCAGCGCTTCAACGCCGTGGTCAGCAACATCGACCCGACCGCCACCCGCACGCTGCCGCATCCTGTGCTGGCCTCCAGCCATGGCGGCCCGATTGCCGTGCGCACCGGGCCACGGGGCGAACTAAGCACCACCGAAGCCTGGTACCGGGTCACCCTGACGCTGGATGACGCCATCAGCAACCAGCAACTGAGCCTGGTGTCGGCGCAGATTGAAGGCGAACGCCAGAGCCTGCTGTGGCAATTTATTTTGCTGGTCTGCGGCATTGCCATTCGCGAAAGTGGCTTCTAAGCGCAGGCCGCGCCGGGCCTGCCAGATTGTGCATCTACCCTGGCGACTTACAAAGCCATGAATGCGCTGCAATACGATGCCGCCGGAATCGGCAACCATGAATTCAATTTCGGCCAGCCCTATTTGAGCCAGGTCACCGGGCAGCAATTTGATATCGAAGGCCAGAGCGCACCAGATTTTCCCCGACGCCAGCAGCACCGTACCGCAATTCAATTTGCCTGGCGTGGACAAGGTCAAGGGCACCGTGAACGGGGTGCCCACCGTCATGGCCAATTTGCGGGGCAAGCACCTGGGGGTAATCAAGCTCAATTTGCGCTTTGCCGATGGTCACTGGATTATCGATAAAACCCAGACCCAGGTGGCCGCGCGTCCGATCAAAAATACCGATGACAACACAAAGCCTGGCCGGTTTGCAAACCGACCCGGTGCAGCGTGCCCATTTGTTGCAGGATGCGGGGGAAGATGTGGCGCGCCCGCAATGGCTGGTGCGCTAGTCAGCTCCGCCCCCTGACGCTGGCCCGGCACCGGTTCCGGGCCAAAATTGCATCATTGCCCTGCCGCTGTTTTGCTGCCATCATGCTTTATTGCGCCCCGGTTGAAAAGTCCGGTGGCGCATCAGTCCGATCACACTGGCAACCCACCCGAGTATGCGCCACGACGGATGAATTTTCCCCGGCAACCCGATGTTGATTGAATCAAAGCCAAGTGGAGCGAGTACACTTGTCTGGTTCGTCCTTGTTCCACACCAGGAGCCAGGCCCGATTCCTTGAACTGGAGCAGGTAGCCATGAATGCCAGTACCCCGGGTAAAGCACGTCGCGTGCTGCTGTTTTTCATGACCATTACGGTCAGTGTGATCGTGTTGCAAACTGCCTGGGCGATAGCGCAAGACCGTAACCTGACGCTGAAATCAGAACGCGATAACGGCCTGGTGGCGGTGCGCTTGCTGCAGGAAAATGCGCTGCAAACCCTGCAAGACGCCGAACGCAAGCTGGAATTGGTCAACCATGCGCTGCAAGCGATCGAGGTGCCGCATGAATCACAAATTCAGGAAGTGATCAATCAAAGCCTGATCGACAACCGCGCCCTGAAAGCCCTGCAATTTACCGATTTACACGGACAAAGCTGGATCAGCTCGCCCGACTATCCGGCGCACCGCAGCGATGTCAGTGACAAAACCCATATCCGCTTCCTGCTGTCGCACCCGCAACAGCGCGACAGCGTACTGGGCCAACCCTACCAAAGCCGCTACGACAGCCAATGGGTGCTGCCAGTGGCACGCAATTTGTACAACCGCAAAAACCAACCGCTGGGCATTCTGAGTGTGGATATCCGCATCGATTATTTCGGCGAAGTGTATTCACGCACGGCGCAAAACAATGATGCTGCGGTGGCCCTGCTCAGTCATCAAGGCGCGGTGATTGTGCGCTCACCGTTTGAAGCGCGCTATGCCAATCGCGATTTGTCCAATTTGTCCATCATCAGCCGCATCGCCAGTGGTGCGGTAGAAGGTTCGTTTGAAGATGACAGCTTTCTCGATGATGAAAAAAAGCGCTTTTACACTTACCGCAAACTCAATGGCTACCCGGTTACCACCGTCTACGGGCGTGATTTCAGTGCAATTCTGGAACCCTGGCAAGACCGCAGCCGCGACCGCATCCTGTTTTCCGGCAGCAGTATTTGCCTGCTCAGTCTGCTGACGTTTTTCCTGCTGCAGCATATGCGCCGCCTGCGCCGTACCGAATATTCACTGCGCCAGAGTGAAAACAAATTCATGGGCTTGTTCCAGCGCTCACCCTTGCCGCTGGCATTATTGAATCTGGACACGCGCTGCTTTATCGAAGTCAACGATCTGTTTTTGAGCGAATTTGATCATAGCCGTGCCGACGTACTTGGCCAGAGCCCACTCGACTTGCGGCTGTGGGCCAGGCCGGAAGAATTTGAAACGCAAATGGCGCAATTAAAAAAACAGCGCCTGATCGACCGCCATGAAGTCTTGCTGCGCCATCGTAACGGGCAAATGATCCGCTGCCTGCTGTCAGCGCGCATGCTCGATGGCGACGAGCAAAACATGGTGGTATTTTCCGCCATCAATATCACCCAGCAACGCCAGATTGAAGATGAAATTCGCGAACTCAACCAACAACTGGAACAGCGCGTCAAAATGCGCACCAACCGGCTGGAACAAGCCAACGAACAACTGGAACAAGCCTTTGCCGCACTGAAAGAAATGCAGGCCGATTTACTGCATTCGGAAAAAATGGCTTCACTCGGTTCACTGGTGGCAGGCATTGCGCATGAATTGAATACCCCGATTGGCAACAGCGTCACCATTGCCAGCACCGTGATGGATCGCACCAGCGAAACCCTGAAAAGCTTTTACGCGCAAACCCTGCGCCGCTCCGAATTTCAGAGCTTTCTGGAAGAGACCCACAAAGGCGGCAATGTGCTGTTACGCAATCTGGAACGCGCCACCGAACTGGTCAGCAGCTTCAAACAGGTGGCGGTAGACCAATCAAGTAATCAGGCCCGTAAATTTGATTTGCGCCATACCCTGGAAGAAGTGGTGATGACGCTCAGCCCGCTGTATCGCAAAACCGCCTTCACCATCAGCCTGCAATTGCCTGGCGAGATTGAATGTGAAAGCTATCCCGGCCCGCTGGGACAAATCATTACCAATTTCATTACCAATGCCATCACCCATGGCTTTGAGGGGCGCGACCATGGCAGCATGCTGCTGTCAGCGCAACGCCTGGATGCCGATGAAATCCAGATTACCTTTAGCGATGATGGCAATGGCATCAGTGAAAAAAATCTGAAACGGGTGTTTGATCCGTTCTTCACCACCAAGCTGGGCCAGGGTGGCTCGGGCCTGGGCATGCATATCGTGTACAACCTGGTAACCGGGGTATTGGGTGGCAAGATTGAGCTGGAAAGCCAACCCGGCCAGGGCACCAAAATTACCCTGACCTTGCCACGGATTGCGCCCAATTTGCAAAAAACGGCGCAACTCAGTGCTTGAAAGATGCAGGCCTGGCACCAAACGCCAGGCCGGATTGCATCGTTTTATCTGGCCGTCGCCTTCAACGGTGCCTTGCTCGAAGGTGCCGTTGCCGATTTATCCACCAGCCGCACACCAGCGCGCCGTTGCAAATCAATTTCATCGGCCATCACCCGCGCGGCTTCATTGAGCAAGACATCCTTGGCATTCTTTTGCTCTTTTTCGGCAGCCAGTTCGGTTTCCAGATTGCGCTCTTCCGCCAGCAAGCCATCATCACGCTTGACTGCCGGGGTAGCGCCCTTGCGGCCCTTGGCATTCTTCTTGGCCGCTGCCACGCCAGCCGCATCTTCGGTGCTCGCCTGACGCGCCTTCATGCGCGCTTCACGGGTTTCAATTTCCTTGCGCCGTACCGCTTCGTTCAAGGACACCGTTTCATCCTTTTGCAGCTTTTTGAATTCCTCGATGTCTTCCAGCAGATATTGGAAGTCCTTGTCCTTG
>JBDLSU010000012.1:0-2682 GCA_039799405.1 Pseudomonadota bacterium
GATTTTTAAATCACGCTGCGGGTTATCTGGCGCAAACAAGGCGCTGGAATAAGTCATCGAGCCATCGAGCCAAAGCTGATAGAAAGGATTCCCGATATCGTAATGGGCATGAATATTTTTACGGCTACCCGTTTTGCTATTGCGATTGAGCCAGTGCTTGAGGCGATACGCCAGACTACCAAGCCAACTGCCATAGACCAGCGCTTCGAGCGCGCTGCGGTTGCGTATCAACAGTTCGATCAAGCCGCTCAGATCGGGGGTGCTCCAGTGGCCGTCGATATAGCTTTCGGCGAAACCAATATCGCCCGAGCGCAGCGCCGCCGCAAATAGTTCCCAGTTATTCAGGCGCAGCAGTTGCGGCGCAGAATGGTCGCCAAAATGCAGGCACTGGCCATCGGGCAAGGTGATTTGCAACGCACCATGGCGCATTTTCGCAAGCACTTTGAGAATCATGCGCGCACTGGCCGGGGTATTGTCGGGTAGCCGGGCCTGGCTAGCTGGCACCGCACTCTGGGCAGTTGGTGCCACAGGCTGGTTGGGGGCAAGATCAGCGATATCGATTTGGGCGCTGGACTTCATCGGGACACCTTTTGTTGAGGGGGAACGGGTTTGGAGAAAAATGGCACACGCGCCAGCCACAGGCGCAGCGCTTGCCAGTGAATGCGAACGACCACGCCCAGCGTCATCAGGGGCATGCCAAAAAAGGCACGCGCCACGCTGCTGTTGCCAAGCGCTTCGGCGCGGCCGGTAATACTGGTTTGCAGCAAGGGGCCGCTGGCGTCGTCATAATCGATGCGTGCCACGTAATGCATCTGGCTGCTGCCATCTGCCGCCGCGCGCGCAGCCTGCAAGAAACGAAAACGATAAGCGCCTTCCACCTGGCAAAAGGGCGAGACGTGAAACACCTTGCGCGCCGCCAGTTGCACCCCGTTGGCAATGCTGGCTCCGTCGGTCAGCAGATAGCAATGGCGCTCGCCAAAGGTGTTATGCACATCCACCACAATTGCGCGCAAGCTGCCATCGCGACGCTGACAAAACCAGAAGGATACCGGATTAAACACAAAGCCCAGTACGCGCGGCATGGTTTGCAACCAGATTTCGCCATCGGCATCATCAATGCCATGTTCATGCAGCAAATGCGTCACCCACGTCAGCAAGCTGCCCTTGCCATCGCCATGGTCGGCATCGTAAAACGCCAGTAAATTAAAACGGTTGCGCCCGAACAGCGCGCAATCAAATCGGTTTTGCCCCAGGCTACGCAGTGGCAAGCGCACAAAATAGGTGTCATAGGCGAAGCGGTTGGCCGCCGGGCGCAAGCGCTGGTGCCGCACCTGACCGAAACACAGTTGCGCAACGGCCGTTGCTGGCCCCAGGCCGACACCGGGCATGGCGGCGGATTCAGGCGGCAACACGGTTTTGATCTTTCATCAAGCGCACCAGTTGCTGGGCCACTGCCAGGCCGGATTTCAAGCCATCTTCATGGAAACCATACCCGGTCCAGGCCCCGGCAAACCAGGTGTGCTGCTGCCCTTGCAAGGTTTCCAGCTTTTGCTGCGCCGCCATCGCAGCGGCATCAAACACCGGGTGGGCATAGTCAAAGCTTTGGATCACGCTGGCCGGGTCCGGCTCATCAATGGGATTGAGCGATACGATTACCGGAGTAGTCACCGGCAAGGGTTGCAGCATATTAATCAGGTAATGCACACACACTTGCGGCGCACTATCGATACCACCGGCACCGCTGGCCGTGCTTTGGTAATTCCAGGCCGACCAGGCTTTGCGCCGCTGCGGCAAAGCACGCACATCGGTATGCAAAATCGCACGGTTGGCCTGATATTTGATCGCGCCCAGCAGCGCACGTTCGTCGGCACGGCTGTCAAGCAGCAAGGCCAGCGCCTGATCGCTATGGCAGGCCATGACCACATGATCATAACTTTCTACCTGATTGGCGCTATGCACCAGCACGCTCCGTGCCCCCGGCGCATGGCTGCGACTGACCGATAACACCGGGCAGTTGACACGATGATGCGAAATGCTTTGTAGCAGCTTTGCCACATAGTTGCGCGAACCACCTACCACGGTATGCCATTGCGGCCGGTCACTCACCTGCAACAGCCCGTGGTTATGGCAAAACCGCACAAAGCTGGCCAGCGGAAAAGCCAGCATCTGGTCGGCCGGGCAAGACCAGATACAGGCCGCCATCGGCAGCAAATACCAGTGACAAAACGCACTACCGTATTTTTCACGATGCAAAAATTGGCCCAGCGACAAATCAGCCCCCAGGCCATCAGTGGCGAGCCGGGTAGCCTGGCGATTAAAGCGCAATATATCGCTCAACATGCCCAGAAATTGTGGCTTGAGCAAATTGGCACGCTGCGCAAACACGGTATCGAGGTTACTACCGGCCCATTCCAGCCAGTGGCTGCCATTGGCGGCGGCAGCGCTCGCCGTTGTGAGTGGCAGGCGCACCGAAAATGACATATCGCTGGGAGCGGTTTTTACCCCCAGTTCGGCAAACAGGCTGATCAAATTCGGGTAAGTACGCTCGTTAAACACCAGAAAACCGGTATCGACACCGAAGGTTTGGCCTGCCAGGGTGATATCAACCGTATTGCTATGACCACCAAAATAGTTCCCGGCTTCATACAGCGTGACATCTGCCCCGGCCTGTTCCAGCCGGTA
>JBDLSU010000013.1:0-3367 GCA_039799405.1 Pseudomonadota bacterium
ATTCTTTTGCTGCAGCGCCACCGCACCGTGCGGTGTGTCTATCTGTGTACGGCCTTGCAGTTTGGCGTGGAAATGCCCCACCAAAATCAATTTGCACTGCGCTTTACTCTGCGCGGTGCAACGGGCTTGTTGCAATGCCGTCGCCCATCTCGTCGCATCGGGTAGCGAGAATTGATTGTCGGACGATTTGACTTGCACCGCAAAGCGCACGCTGGCGTCGCACCAGGTAAAGTCGAACTGGTCTTGCCCTTCAATTGGCTCCATGGTGATATCGATGAAGGGGGGATCGGCTTGCGCGATGTCGAGCAGGGCGACCATGGTTTGCACCAGAAAACCGCGAATCGCCACCGCGCCGCCATTGTTTGATGGTTTATTCAACGTGCTTGCCCCTTGCCACCGATAGATCGTCAACCCCAACCGCAAGTATCGCCGCCCCTTGCGCTGCGGTCAAGCAATGTGGTGCCAAACAATCCCTGTTTCCGGCAAACCGTTAAATACCCTGAGCATTCAGCACACTTCCAGCCTTAATCATCGTCCCCTTTGCCTTTACCTTCCCGCTCGCCCTCGGCACTGCGATGGCATTCAACGCAGTTCTCAAAATTCTGAATACCTTCCTTCACATGCTTGTTACGTATGTTGGAAGGCGTGTGCTCATGGCAGCCGTAGCAACTGAACTTGCTATAGTTGTTTTCGGCAACATGGCAGGTCATGCAAGAGGCATTGTGGTGCTTGTCCAGCACAAAGAACTTGCCATGCTCGAAGGTCGCAGGTTTCCAGGCACCTGGCGTGTGGCATTGACTGCAATTACCAACGATTTTGCGGTGCATGGCGTCGTCCGCTGGCTGGTGGCAGGATTCGCACTTGGCGCGGGTTTCGGTGCGTAGCAGGTCGTGCGAAAACGGTTTGTGGCGATGTTGTGTGAGCCGGGGGCTGGCGTGGTCGCTGTGGCAGGCCATGCAGTTTTGTTCGGTCAATTGCTGGTGGAACGGCACTTTGGGGCGGCTTGCTGTATCGGGCGACTTGGCCTTGATCGGCACGCCTTTGGTGCTGCGCAAACCAATGTCTGGCAGCGCGTGGCATACCGTGCAGCGTTCATGGCTGGCACCGCGCAAGGGTGCGTGGCAGGCGAAACAATCGCTGTTCAGGCTGGCATGGGCGGGCACCAGCGGGCCGGGGCTGACCATCAGATGCGGGTAGATGAATACCAGCGACAGTAATACCACCAGAGTGGTGGCGATGACCACCCAGCGCCAGCGGCCGTTCATTTCCAGCTCCAGAACAGTAATATCGACACAATGTGCGCCAGTGCCAGCACGGCGAAGGCCAGTGTGATCGGCAAGTGAATGGCGCGCCATTGTTTGATGATATCCAGCGCCATGCTATCCCAGTAAGTTTGCTCGGCCATTTGCGCTTCGCTCAAGCCTTGTTGCTGCATGCCCTGGCGCGCTGCGTCCAGACGGCTGCGGGCGCGTTTCAGCAGAAATTTACCGGTCAGGCCGCTGGCTACGGTGATCAACATCGCCCACACCGCCAACCAACCCAAAAACGCATTGAAGTGAATGCCCGCATGCACCAATATCAGTAATGATCCGGCCCAGGCCATGGCCTCGTGCAGGCGCAGCAGTTTGAGCGGTTGGCCCCATGTGATCCATTTGTGCTTGCGCAGCGAATGGCCGAGCGAGCCGATGATTAACAAAATGCCGGGGATGCCGAGCCAGCGCCCGACCCAGACCGCATCCAGCCAATGCAGCGCGGCGTCGCATAGCAAGGCCGTCGCACCGAGCGCCAGCAGCGCCAGGTAGAACGGTAGCACTTCACGGCTGATCAAATGGGCTTTCAGGGAATTCATACGCGGTAGCTCCGGTTGACCTATTCAGCAACCGCTGCAGGCAGCAAGACGGCGCAAGGGGTGTTGATAAAGTGCTGCGTTGTCATGCTGACCTGGCAGAGGCAGCAGGTAACTGAAACCAGCGCCGCTGCACCTGCTTGACAGCTTCAAACCAAAGCAAGCTCAAACCAGCCAGCCCCACCGCAGCCAGCAGCCATAGCGGTGGGAGTGGCGCAAACGAAAACAAACGGCTGATCACAGGCACTTCCAGCACCAAGCCCAGCAGCAGCACGGTAGCCAGCGCAATCCAGCCAAACTGACGCTGCGCGCCGGGCTGGCCTGTCACTGCAATCATTGCAGTTTTGCCCCAAATGCGATTGATGTGGATCAACCCCAGGTTGGATAGCACCAGCACCACAAAAGTCAGGGCGCGGGCAGTGTCGTCACGCAGCGCATCGGCAGGCAGCTTGGCACGGGCCAGCGCATACACGCCAAGCAGCAACAACAGTAAACCCGCGCCCTGCCACAAACCACGCAAAATGACGGCCTTGCCAAACAGTTTTTGATCAGCACGCCTTGGTGGCACTTTCATGGCGTCTGGCTCCAGCGCTTCGGCTTCAAACACCACCGAGCAAGCCGGGTCGATGATCAATTGCAGAAACAGGATGTGGATTGGCATCAACAACATCGGCCAGCCCAACAGCACTGGCAGCATCGACAGGCCGATAATCGGCACATGCACCGCCACCACAAACACAATCGCCTTGCGCAAATTGGCAAACACGCGGCGGCCGTAACGCACCGCCGTCACCAGCGAGCCAAAATCGTCATTCATCAGCACCAAGGCAGCGGCTTGCCGCGCTACTTCGGTGCCGCGTGCGCCCATCGCGACCCCGATGTTGGCGGCCTTGAGTGCCGGGGCATCGTTGACGCCATCACCTGTCATTGCCACCACATCGCCGCGCGCCTGAAATGCCCGCACCAAGCGCAATTTTTGCTCCGGTTGCACCCGGCAAAAGATGTGGGTATCGGGCAGACGGGCCGCGAGTGTTTCGTCGCTCATGCTGGCCAGCTCGCTGCCGCTGATGACCGGGGCATCGCTTTGCAGACCAGCCTGGCGAGCCATCGAGCGCGCGGTGGCGGCGTGGTCGCCGGTCATCATCACCACCCGTATTCCGGCCGCCTGGCACTCGGCAATCGCGGCCGGCACCCCCGGCCGCAGCGGGTCTTCCAGCGCAACCAGGCCGATGAAGACAAATTTGAAATCGTGTTGTTGATCCGGCAGATCGCGACAAGGAAAGGTCGCCCAGGCTACGCCAAGCACGCGCAAACCATCTTCGGCCATTTCTGCAACTTGCGCCTGAATCCGCGCGCCCTGCGCTGCATCCAGATGGCATAGATCGATGATGGCTTCCGGTGCGCCTTTGCTGGCGATCAACAGATCGGCCTTGTCGGGCGACTGCCAGACCCGCGACATGGCCAGCATGCCGGGTGAGAGCGCGTAGTCTTCCATCAGCGCCCAGTCGTGGTGCAAATGTT
>JBDLSU010000014.1:0-3009 GCA_039799405.1 Pseudomonadota bacterium
GCAAAATCTGCCCCCATGGCTTGCGCTGCCAAAATTGCATCGCCCGTGGCAATCGAGCCGGACAGGCACAGTGGGCCAGCAAAGAATTTACGCACCTCCCCTACCAGCGCAAATGGCGACAAGGCACCGGCATGACCACCAGCCCCGGCTGCCACCAGCACCAGACCATCGACCCCGGCTTCCAGCGCTTTTTCGGCGTGGCGGATCGAAATCACATCGTGTAAAACGATGCCGCCATAGGAATGAATCGCGTCCAGCATTTCCGGCGGTGGCGCACGCAGGGAAGAAATAATGATGGGAATTTGATGCTTGACGCAGACTGCCACGTCATGTTCCAGGCGGTCATTCGATTGATGCACAATCTGGTTAACCGCAACCGGCCCCACCTTGCGGCCCGGGTTGGCAGCCTGAAATGCCGCCAGCTCGGCCTGGATATCGGTCAGCCAGGTATCGAGCAACTCGGCCGGGCGCGCATTAAGCGCAGGAAAGGAGCCGACAATACCTGCCTTGCATTGTTCAATCACCAGGCGCGGGCCGCTGGCGATAAACAAGGGAGCAGCTACGACTGGCAAACTCAAATTTTGCAACACAGCAGGTAATGCCATACAAACCTCGCGTGATAAAAAGGGGGGAGACGGGGCGAAACATTAGTCATCCAAACCAGCAACAACGGATTTTACAGCGGAAATAGAACGAGCGTGCTAGATTATCGCTTCCATCTTGTTCCCTTTTTGTCACTACCTGCGAGGCCCGGCATGAGCTACCAATGTTTTCACTTCAGTATCAACAACAAAGTCGCCCACCTGGTGCTGTCGCGCCCCGAGGCCCTTAACACCATGCAACCGGTATTCTGGCGCGAACTCACCGCCATCGTGCAGGATCTACAACAAAACGCCAGCGCCCGCGCCCTGGTGATTTCTTCCACCGGCAAACACTTTACTGCTGGCATGGCGCTGGATGTATTCAGTTCCGGCAGTGTCAAAATCGACGAAAGCAGCGCGGTCGGACGCGCCAATATGGGGCCGATGCTGCTGCAGATGCAACATACCTTCAATCTGCTGGAACAATTACGCATGCCGGTCATTGCCGCCATCCACGGTGGCTGCATCGGCGGCGGTGTGGATATGATTTGTGCTTGCGATATCCGTCTGGCCTGTGTCGATGCTTACTTTACGATTCAGGAAATCAATATCGGCATGGTGGCCGACGTGGGCACTTTACAACGCTTGCCCAAACTGATACCGGAAGGCGTGGTGCATGAACTGGCTTACACCGGACGGCGCTTGACGGCGCAACGGGCGCTGGCGGTGGGGCTGGTGAATGAAGTGTTTGTTTCGCATGCCGAAATGGTGGAAGCGGCCTTGAAGATGGCAGAAGAAATCGCACAAAAACCACCCATTGCCATCTGGGGCAGCAAACAAGCGATCCATTACGCACGCGACCACAGCACCCACGATGCCTTGCAACACATGGCGGTGTTACAAGCCGGGATTTGGCAGAGCAGTAATCTGATGGAATCGTTCTTCGCCAAACAACAGGGGCGGCCCGGCAATTTTGATGATTTGCAGCCGCTGCAGTCGTTTGCTGATGCGGATTATGAATTGAAGTAGGTCGATCATCTTCGAGAAACGCCTGCAGTGGGAGGACGCCCTCAGTAATCCAGCAGCTATTGCGGGTAAAATGCAGGCAATCTTACTTCTTCGCATTTGAGGCATCTCCATGTTTGAGCACAATAATCCCGAAATTTCGCCGCCACTTGAGGAGGAACCAGGAGATATCGGCGATATATCCGGTTCTGCCAAGGGCAAAGCTTTTGATTCTGGTGCCATCAATATTCAACCCAGAACTGACTCACTGCGTAACTTGATGGACAGACTCAAGCACAATGAGATCGATATGGATACGGCCTTCCAACGGCGGACTGATCTCTGGAACAATGCCCAAATGTCCCGTTTAATCGAATCGATATTAATTCGATTTCCAATGCCACCGTTTTATTTTGACGCGACAAATGATGAAAAATGGCTGGTGATCGATGGCTTGCAGCGCCTGTCAACGATTAGAAAGTTCGCATTGGCTGGGGAATTGCAATTAACCAACATGGAGTACCTCAAAGAGTTAAACGGCAAGCGTTTTATGGACCTGGAACGCCAGTATGCGCGCCGGATTGATGAGTATCCCGTCTCGCTTTACCTCATTTTGCCAGGCACGGCAGTAGAAGTGAAATACAGCATCTTTCGGCGAATTAACACAGGGGGCTTGACACTCACCGCTCAGGAAATTCGCCATGCAATGGCAAGCCCTCGTGAACGTAAGTTTTTGCATGAACTAACCCAAAACAATCATTTACTTGCGACCATGGGCAACCAGTCCAGGCGTATGGCCGATCAGGAACTGGTATTGCGCTTCCTGGCTTTTTACATTAATGATCTTCAATCGTATAGCGCCGACATTACCGAATTTATCGACAACACGATGGAGCGACTCAAAAGCTGTTCCGATGAAGAGTTGCAGGCTTTTAAATCGATTTTTAATATTGCAATTTCTCACTGTTATCGTCTGCTTGGTGAACACGCATTTGAGAAGAAAACTGACATTAATGCTTCACCACCGAGGAAAAATCCGAGTCTTTTTGAAGCATTGATGGTATGCATTGCAAAACTTACTGAACACCAAAGAGAGACTTTGAACAACAGAAAAGACCGCTTCTCCAGAGAACTCCTGGACATGACCACCAATGATCAACAGTTCAACGACGCCATTTCCTTTGCCACGCAAAAACTGGAAAACATCACCTATCGCCACAACCGCATCACCCAATTGATTGACGAGGTTTGCCATGCTTGAATTTTTACGCATTCAACGCTTCAAAACTCTATTCGACGCCCAATTCCCACTTTCCAATCTGAACCTTTTTACAGGTTTGAATGGCATGGATAAATCATCATTGATTCAGGTCTTGCTTTTATTACGCCAATCTTTTGAAGTAAATGTCCTACAACAAAGAGG
>JBDLSU010000015.1:0-4354 GCA_039799405.1 Pseudomonadota bacterium
AGGTTTTCCAGGTGCTGAAAAGCGCAATTTTATGCCTGCCAAAGTGCAAATCTGTTTGACCAGTTTTGATCGAAACACAGGATGATTATCCATTTTGATAGCCTTTGGCTTACCGTAATTACCAATCGCCAAAAACAGATATCCCAAAAAAGTCCATGAATTGAATCGTCTTATCCGGTGCAGCAATAAATTCAGTCGCGTTCCATGATCAATCATTCCCAGCACATGATGCTGGATCAAGCAAGTATCTGTGACACAAGTAGTATCAATACCCCAAATCGCATTTCTCTTCACGGGTACTGGCACTTGATGCTTGAGCGTTTTATTCAGGTGCAAAATTTCATACTCATGATTCATCAACATTTCCCGTACCCAAGTCCGGCCAACGGAAACGCCTGTTGATGCTTGGTAAAGACGATTAAATGCATCAGCTAATTTCCGATGACTAAGACCCAACTGCACATGCAATTCAAGCACTGCGGGTTTGACCCAAGCTGGTTTGGCTTGCGGAAAATGGGGCACTGCAATCTTCCGCGCCCGGTGAAAAAACCTTCGTTCTCGGGGGCCATATTTCCGCACAACAAACAGCAAAACGATGGCAGTCACGCCAAGCAATACGAAAATTAGGAAGACCATGATGGAAAAGTGAGTTCGCATCACAATGTATCCATGGTTTTTTGGATTCGTTTAGTGCCGAATTGAAACATTTTCCTGACTTTGATCCCCCAGAAAACCACGAAACCCTGCTCTCGTATGACGCATACGGACACGTGGTCAAGCAAAGCCAAAAGGTCAGCAATCCGGGCCTGGGGTTAAACCAACAACAGGTGACGCTGTACCAATACGATGGCAATGGCCAATTAGTGAACGTGATCGGGCGCGATGTCAGTACCGCGCTCAATTCCAATGCGCCATTGAAAACCGCACATAAAATCAACCAATACAACGCCTTTGGCGAATTGACCGCGCAGCGGGTGGATATTCGCCAGGGCGTGAATGGCAACTTGATCAGTTCCAGCGAAATCCTTAAAAACGATTATGACGCTGCCGGTCATTTATGGCGCTCTACCCAAAATGGTGTCACCCAAATCGTGTTGAATGATCTCAATGGCCGCGCCGTTACCACGCTCAAAAACCGGTTGGTGGATTACAGCAAGCTTGCTTCTCTGGCCGATTTGGGCCAATTAAGCGGTGACGCCATTTTGCGTAACGATTATGAATATGACCTGATGGGCCATATTCTGGTGATCCGCAACCCGGCCCACGCCGTGCCGGACGCCGGGGTGCAAACGCCCGTGATCAAGCAAATGGTTGACCGCTGGGGCAATGTACTGAGCCGCACCGATGCACGGGGGGAATCGATCAAAACCTTGTTCACCTACAATGCCAGCAACCAGGTAACCAGCACCAGAATTACGGCGGAGAATGCGGAAACCGTGAAGCACACTGCCTATGATGCGGCCGGACGGGTGGTAGTGGAAATCGACGGCAATCGCAACCTCAATGCCAAGCGCTACGATCAACACGACAATGTGATTCAGGAAGTGCATGCCGATGGCGGCACCATCAGCTACAAATACAATGCGTTTGGCAATAAAATCGAACAAAAAACCGCGCTCGACGCCACCCGCAACCAGATCACCCGCTACGGCTACAACCGCCTGGGCTTGTTGACTGAAACCCGCACCGAAGCCGTTCAGGTTTACCATGCCAAGGGTGATTTTGGTCTGGCAACCCCGGTCGGGGCTGAAACGGTATTGGCGCTGGTAGCCATGCTCAAAGTGGCGGTACCCGACCGCGCTACGCTCAGTACGCTCGGCACTCAAAGCGCTACACCCGCTGGCTTGTTGGCTGTGGCTAACCAATTGCTGGCGCAAGCTGGCAGCAATTACCCGGGCAGCATGAGCCCAACCGACTTTGTCACCCGTGTGTATCAAAACGCCTTTAACCGGGTACCACTGGAGGGTGAAATCAACGCCGCCATCAATATTGTCAGCGCGGCACCCTTGCCAGTTGGTAGCCAAACGGTATTGCAAATCCATTCGGTATTGTTTGACAAAGGCCCTACCCGCGAGGTGCTTGAAACCCAGGCAAACTCGGTTGGCACGCCAGACGCCAATTACCGTCTGGCTAAAGATTTGATTTCAGGATCTGGTACACTCAGAACGCTGAGTGACACGGACTTTATCAAAAACCTCTACGACAAAGGCTTGAAGCGGGTGCCGGGGCAAGAAGAAATCGATAGCTGGCTGGAAATCATGGGGCGCTCCGACCGCTACACGGTTGCGCTCGGCTTTACCAATGTCAGCCGCGACGACAATAGCGACGGTGCCACTTTTAATGCCAAAGTGAATGGCTTGCTGGCTGGCTACCAACAAGCGCAGGCGTTTGACCGTGCCAGCTTTGCCACCAATTTTATTGGCCGCGCCAGTGAGTGGAATGAAGACGATTGGGTACCGCCCAGGCTCGGTAATGTATTCAAGAGAAAAGTAGATGAATTATTGCAGCTTTTCCTGCCCAAAATCGGCCAGGGTGGCACCATCAGTATTGCTCTGGATGAAACCCGCGAGCTGGTGGAGCGTAATGAATACGACGATCTGAACCGCCTGATCAAGCACGTCAACGCCGAAGGCGAAACCAGCCTGACGCAATACGATGCCGACAACAACGTGATCCGGGTGCGCAACAGTTTTGGCAAAGACACCCTGTCGGTGTTTGACAATCTGCACCACAAAACCAGGGAAGTCGATGCCAACGGCAAAATCAAGCAAGACATCTATTTGCCAAGCGGTCAATTGAAAGATCATATTGACATGGGTGGTCGCCAGACTACCAATACCTATGACTTTGCCGGTTTGCTGGTGGAACAAGTTTCCAATGTGGCCGCCGATAGAACGGTGGCTGATTTCAAACCAATGCATCAGACGTTTGAATATTCCGGTGGCTTGCTAACCAGGGTGACCGATTTGGCCGATGCCGCCAATCCGCAAATCACCACTTATGGCTATGATCTGGCGGGCAACCGCTTCAAGGAAAGAACCGAGAAGAACGGTTTGGTTTTACAAAACAACACGATCCAGTTCGATTATCAAAACCGGATTGAAAAAATCCAGGACGGCCTCTTCACGGTGCATTATGGCTATGACGGCAACAGCAACCGCATCTATACCATTACCGAATACACCGACAACAAAGGCAATCTGGTGCCGGGCAAAGCGCTCTACAGCAGGTACGACCAGCAAAACCGCGCCATTGTGCTCAATAACGAAATCGATTCCGCCGACACGGTGCAATACGCGGCCAACACGCACAAAATCACCTATGATTTTGCGGGGAACCGCACCTCCGACACCTACAAGGGCGCGCATGTGATCGCTGTGGCTGATAACCCCGAGTTTTTTGGTATTGACCCAACGATTGCCACCACCACCGAATCGTACAAATACGATGCTGCCGGCCGTCTGCTTGAAACCTGGCACGATGATGTATTTCAGGTCGATTTACGCAAATACGATGCCGCCGGACGCGCCGTGCGTAGCGGAGCCTATGGTCTTGTGAGTGATGACTACAAGGAACGAGAACCCAGTTCGCCGGTTATTTTGACCAACCGGGGCGAAATTCTTGGGTGGCTGGGTGTGGCAGCGGAATACCGCGTCAACGCCTATGATCAATCCCATCGCATCCGCGAAAAAATCTTTGCCCTGGGCCGTAGTGTTGAAGATGGACAAGGCGATTTGCGCGACGACATCTATTATGTCGAAGGTATCAACAGTGGCTATGATGCCGTCGGCAACCTGGTGGGCTACACCGTGGTGGCCCCCACTGGCGGTGGCCAGACTGTCTACCATACCGACTACCGCCTTGGCGACAGCTATCAGGAACTTAAGGTGACGGCAACGACCAGTCAAAACACCGCCACCACCACCAGCAGCTACGACGCCAATGGCAACCGCATTCGTCTTCACGAAATGTTGGGTTCCAATGATGTCAGCACCCGCACCATTGAATATGACAGCAACCACCAGGCCCTGGTAAAAACCGAATTTATTAATATCGACAGCAAAACCACCGTCACCCGCAACCTGATCGCCAACAACGAACTCATCGGCAACAACGCTGACGAATCCAAAGGTGACCTGGCCAATGTCTACCAATCCGTCAACGCCACCAGCCTGACCAACGCCCCGAGCGTGTACAACGCCGTCGGTGGTGAAACCTGGCAGCAGATCGCCAAAACGGTGTGGGGTGACAGCAAGCTGTGGTATCTGATTGCCGATGCCAACGGCGCTTCCGCCATCACGCCGGGCGCTCCGATCAAAATTCCGGCGCGCATTAATACCGTCAATAATGATGC
>JBDLSU010000016.1:0-2570 GCA_039799405.1 Pseudomonadota bacterium
ATCCGCGAAGCGCGCGATATCGATATCCCGCTGGCGGCACGCCATTTTTACTACCACGCCGGTTGGGCGCAAATGCTGGACACCGAATTGCCGGATTACCGCGCCGTGGGTGTGGTAGCGCAAGTGGTGCCGTGGAATTTTCCGCTCCTGATGCTGGCCTGGAAAATCGCCCCGGCGCTGGCGGCAGGCAATACCGTGGTGTTCAAACCGGCGGAATGGACTTCGCTCACCGCCATGCTGTTTGCCGAACTGTGCCAGCAGGCGCAAGTGCCGCCGGGCGTGATCAATATCGTTACCGGTGACGGCCAGGTCGGTGCCGCGCTGGTAGCGCATCCGGGGGTGGATAAAGTCGCCTTCACCGGTTCCACCGAAGTCGGCCGTTTGATCCGTCAGCAAGTGGCGGGCAGTGGCAAAAAATTGTCGCTGGAACTGGGTGGCAAATCACCGTTTATCGTGTTTGCCGATGCTGATCTGGATGCGGCGGTGGAAGGCTTGGTCGATAGCATCTGGTTTAATCAGGGCCAGGTCTGTTGCGCGGGTTCGCGCTTGCTGGTGCAAGAATCGGTGGCCGATGCGTTTTACGCCAAACTGAAACGGCGCATGGGCCAGTTGCGGGTCGGCGCGCCACATGAAAAATCGACTGATGTTGGCACCCTGATCAGCCCGGAACAATGGCAACGCGTGCATGCGCTGGTAGAAGGCGCACGCCAGGAAGGTTGCGCAGTCTGGCAACCCGCTTGCGCCCTGCCTGCCAGCGGCCAATATTATTTGCCGACCCTGATTACCGGGGCCGCTACCAGCGCCGAAGTGGCGCAGAGCGAGATTTTTGGCCCGGTACTGGTCGCCACCAGCTTCCGCACCCCGCAAGAAGCGGTGCTGCTGGCCAATAACACCGTGTACGGGCTGGCGGCGTGCGTCTGGAGTGAATCCATCGGGCAGGCGCTGGCAGTGGCACCGCAATTGAAGGCGGGCGTGGTGTGGGTGAATAGTGCCAATTTGTTCGATGCGGCCTGTGGTTTTGGTGGCGTGCGTGAATCCGGCTTCGGGCGCGAAGGCGGGCGCGAAGGCATGCTGGAATATCTGGTCGCCAAGAGTGACGATGCGCGCCCGGCGGCACCGCTGCTGGTACAAAATAGCGCAAGCACAACAAGCCTGCCAGGTGGCGATGGCTTGATCGGCATCGACCGCACCGCCAAGCTGTACATCGGCGGCGCGCAGGTGCGGCCGGATGGTGCTTACACCCGCAAGGTGCTCAACCCGGCCGGCCAGTTGGTGGGCGAAGTGCCGGAAGGCAATCGCAAAGATATCCGTAATGCGGTGGAAGCAGCGCACAAAGCCAGCGGCTGGAGCAGCGCCAGCGCCCATAACCGGGCGCAGGTGTTGTACTACATCGCAGAAAATCTGGCCGCGCGCAGCAGCGAATTTGCCGCCCGCCTGGCCGCCATGGGCAGCAGCGCCAATCCGCAGCAAGAAGTGGACGCCTCCATCGAACGGCTGTTTTACTACGCCGCCTGGGCCGACAAATGGGACGGCCAGGTCCACCAACCGCCGCTACAAGGCATTACGGTCGCGCTGAACGAACCGGTCGGCGTAATCGGCATCATCTGCCCGCAAGAAGCGCCACTACTGGGCTTGATTTCGCTGGCCGCCCCGGCGCTGGCGCTGGGCAACCGGGTGATTGCCGTGCCGTCTGAAACCAGCCCGCTGGCCGCGCTGGATTTTTACCAGGTGCTGGATACCTCCGACCTGCCGGGCGGCGCGCTGAATCTGATCAGCGGCAACCCCAATGAACTGGCACGCACCCTGGCCGAACACCAGGACGTGGCGGCATTGTGGCGGCATGACGGCAACGCCGCTGGCTGTGCTGAAGTGGAACGCCTGTGCGCCAGCAGCATGAAACGGAGCTGGGTCAGCGGCGCGCGCGGGCGCGACTGGTTTGATGCCAAACAAGGCCAGGGCCACAGCTTTTTGCAGCATGCCAGCCAGGTTAAAAATATCTGGTTACCATACGGCGTATAAATTATATTGAAGCATCCAAACAAGGACAGGCATGTTTTTACCACAGGAAATCATCCGCAAAAAACGCGACGCTGGCACCCTGAGCCGGGCCGAAATCGAATTTTTCGTGCGCGGTATTACCGATAACAGCATCAGCGAAGGCCAGGTAGCAGCGCTGGCGATGGCGGTGTTTTTTAATGACATGAATGTCGATGAGCGCATCGCCTTCACGCTGGCCATGCGCGATTCCGGTCAAGTGCTGAACTGGCAAGACCTGCATCTGCCCGGCCCGGTACTGGACAAACATTCCACCGGCGGCGTCGGTGATCTGGTTTCGCTGGCACTCGGCCCGCTGATCGCCGCCTGCGGTGGCTATGTGCCGATGATTTCGGGCCGTGGCCTTGGTCATACCGGCGGCACGCTGGATAAATTTGACGCCATTCCCGGCTATAACACCACACCCGACCCAAGCCATGTGCGCAAAGTGGTACAGGAAATCGGCGTTGCCATCATCGGCCAGACCGCCCAACTGGCCCCGGCCGACAAGCGCGTGTATGGCATTCGCGATGTTA
>JBDLSU010000017.1:0-2976 GCA_039799405.1 Pseudomonadota bacterium
GCGCCGGGCATTGTGTACAACACCAACCAGCCTATCAGCGGCAATATTTTGCCCAAGGGCGCGGAAGATACCGTCAAATCGTTCCGTATCGATCTGGAATACAAACTGGGCGACCATACCATTCGCATCGGTGGTGACCGCAATCGCCTCGATTCGGTGGCAGGGGCTTTCCGCGCCGGTGGCAGTAGCTGGGTCTATCAGCGCCAGAGCAACCCGACCGTAGCGGCACCACTGGTCGGTTCCGGGCCGGACAGAATTGCCGTTGCCACCGCAGGTGACGGGCCACTGGCACAGCAAGGTTACTGGGCCAGCCAGACCATTTTTAACAGCGGCACCAAAATTGCCTCACAACAAACCGCGCAATACATTGAAGACCGTTGGCAGGTTAACAAAACCCTGTTGCTCTCGCTCGGCCTGCGTGACGAGCAATACAAAAACATCAATAGCGAAGGCGATGCCTTCCTCGACATGAAACGTCAGTACGCCCCGCGTCTGGGTGCCGCGTGGGACGTGAATGGTGATGCCTCGCTCAAAGTATTCGGTACCGCCGGGCGTTATTACCTGCAAGTGCCCACCAGTATTTCGGTACGTGCGCCCAGCCGTTCGATCAACACCACCCAGGCGTTCAGCTACACCGGGGTCGATGCCAACGGCGCACCCACTGGCTTGAAAGCGCTGGCCCAGCCGTTTTCTGCCAATAACGAATACAACTTGCCCAAAGATGCCAAAGTACTGGCGGCAATTGGTTTGAAGCCCAACTTCCAGGATGAAATGACGCTCGGTTTTGAACGCGCCCATTCGCCTGTCCTGAACTACGGTGCCAAGGCCACCTACCGCGTATTGCGCTCGACGCTGGACGATAATTGCGACCCGCGCGTGATCGACCGCTGGGTTGCCGCCAATCCACAAGCCGGGGTCAACACATCCAAAATGCGACCACGCGGCTGTACCTTTATCAATCCCGGTGAAGACAACGATTTCTGGGTCGATTTTTACGATGCCGATCCAGCGCTGGCACGCAAAACTTATACCAAGGTGCATTTAACCAAGGAAATGATCGGTTTGCCCAAGGCCGAACGTAAATATCTGGCGGTGGATTTGTTTGCCGAGCATCCGTTTGCCAGTGGCTGGTATGGCAAGTTGAACTATACCTGGTCGCGCAGCAAGGGCAATACCGAAGGCCAGAGCCGCTCCGACAATGGTCAGAACAACCCCGGTGCCACCACCACCTGGGACCGTGCCGAACTGGCAGAATACAGCAACGGCTTGCTGCCCAACGACCGCACTCATCAGTTGAAGGGCTTTGGCTATTATGAAATGACGCCAGAATGGGTTATTGGCGGCAATTTCCTGCTGGCGACTGGTCGTCCGCTCAACTGTATCGGCAACCACCCGACCGATACCGCCTACCAGTCCAATTACTTCTATTGCGACGGCCAACCCGCACCACGCGGTTCACGCGGTAAATTGCCAACTGATGTGCGGCTGGACATGAATCTGGTCTACAAACCAGCGCAAGTGAAGGGCATGGCCTTGAAGATGGATATTTTCAATCTGTTCAACAAGCAAACCGTGCAAGCCATCAACGAGACTTACAACTCGGGCACCGGGGTCATCAATTCCGGCTATGGCCGGGTTGCCAGCTACACCAGCCCGCGCTCGGTGCGTTTGACGGCGGAGTATAACGTCAAGTTCTGACGCTGATTTCTGCAATGTTTCAAAAAAAAGCCGCTGGTTTGCCAGCGGCTTTTTTATGCCAACCATTTTTTATGAATCCTTACAGCCAAACAAATACTCCCTACCGCCCCCATACTCACCGGAAAAAGCGGCCCTCTGACTGATTTGATACTGGAACAAATTGAATCCATATACAAAAATCGGTTGACACAAGCAAACCAAAAGCGCAGCATCGCTGTTACACCAAATCACAAAAAGTACATCGGTTTCATCTGTAGAAAAAAGTAATTAACCAGAAAGTTTCAAGTTGAAATTAACACATCAGCACCAAATCTGGGTAAAAATAGGCCATCAATGACAACTTTCTACAAATCAGGAACACAAAATGCCCAATAACTGGAGCAATGCTCAAGTCCTGGCACAATTGGACTCAGGAAGCCATTGGTCTGGCTCAGTGATTACTTATGCGTTCCCCACCACGACCGCAGGCATTTACGATGGACAGGGCGAAGATAGTTCTTTCAGACCCGTCCCGATTGCACAACAAGCATTATTCAGGCAAGCCCTTCAAAACTGGGACGACCTGATTGCACCAAACTTTCAGGAAACAAGGTCAACTACCTCAAATATTGAGATGGCGTTTACCTCATCAGGCATTGAGTATGCGCACGCCTATTTCCCAAACATCGGTAGTGCTTGGTTCAAAACAGGACAAGATGTTTCATATGCAACGATTGGATCATATGGTTTCATGACGATAATGCATGAACTGGGTCATGCCCTGGGCCTCAATCACATGGGAAATTACAACGGCAGTGGCACTTGGACGCCATCCTCATTCCAGGACTCCATCGTCTTATCGCTCATGTCTTACTTTGGCCCACGTGGAGCAGCAGGCCTGCCATCAAATGAAGTCATGTCCGCCGATTGGGCTGCGGCAAATGGCACAATCTATTTACCGCAAACTCCGATGCTTAATGATGTTATGGCGATTCAAGCCATTTTCGGCGCATCAACTACTACTCGCACCAGCGATACGATTTACGGATTTTCCTGCAATATTTCTGGGTCAACCGCAAATATCTTCAACTTCGATCTGAATCACAATCCCATTTTGACCATTTTCGATTCAGGTGGAATTGACACACTCAACCTCAGTGGATGGAACTCTTCATCCACGATCTCACTGGAAGCAGGTAGTTACTCGTCATGTAACCAGATGACGAACAATATCGCGATTGCCTATAACACCAGCATTGAAAATGCAACCGGTGGTGGTGGAAATGACGCCATTACTGG
>JBDLSU010000018.1:0-4762 GCA_039799405.1 Pseudomonadota bacterium
TTGATCCGGCAAGGCAAAATGGCGCGTCACCTGTTGCAAGCGCAAAAGGGCTGGCGCACAGGCTGCGCTGGTGCTTGCCGTGCTGCTTTGGCGATGATTCAAGGATGGCTCGTTTTGGCTATCGATGCAGCCATCGATGCGGCCATCGTTTTGGACAATCAAGCCGTCATGGTTTGTCCCCTTCATTCCAGCACCATCCACACCGCCTCACCCGCTTGCAAGCCACTGATAATTTGCACTGCATCGCTGGTGGTCAAACCGGTGCTCACCACGCGCCAACTGCCTGCCTGCCGCCCTGCCGCCCTGACCCAAACCCCGGTTTCCAGATTTGCCCCCTGCCCACGCTTGCGCACCGCCGCCAGCGGCACCGTAATCGCGTCCGCCATGGCGGCTTGCTGCAGGCTGATGGCCGCGCTCATGCCCAGGCGCATGGCAGGCGCACCCGCACTCGCCACCGCACCTGCACCCGCAGGCGTGGGCGAGCCGGATGCCATCAAGCGAATTTCCACCTCATATTTGGTGGTCGGCTGGCCCTGAACTTCACTACTTTCATAGGCCAGATGGCTGACCTTGCCCGGCAACGTAACACCAAGCGCATCGATGGCAATGCTGGCGCTCTGGCCGACTTGCACGTTTTTGATATCGCGCTGGTCCACCAGCGCGCGCACCAGATACGATTTGCCATCCCAGATCGCAGTCAAGGCTTCATCCTGCGCCACTTTCAAACCATTCGCCAACGCTTTCGCGCCCGGCAGCTTGACCAACACCCCGCCCTTTGCTGCCTGCACCTGGCTTTTTTGCCAGCGCGCCGCCAGATTGTCATACAGCGCCTGCGCCGATTCATGGTTGCGTTCGGCCACCATCACTTCTGGCGCGCTGCCCTTTTTCACTTCTTGCTGGTACTGGGCCTGGGCATTCTCCAGTTGGTCGCGGCTGCTGGCCAGTTCGACATCGGCATCAATCAATTCGCCCGAAGCGGCAATGCCCTTGTCGAGCAACAGCGCCACTTGTTCGCGTTTTTTACGTGCCCGTTCAAACCCGGCTTTGGCGCGTTCCACTGCTTGCCGGGCCTGGGTCAGTTGCAGGCTGCGGTTCCAGTTGTGCAGTTCATTCAAGGCACTGCGGGTGCGCGTCACTGCGGCAAACGCCTCGTTGCGCCGGGCTTGCATGTCGAGCGAAATTACCTTGAACAAAGGCTGTCCGGCCTGCACGGTTTGGCCCGGCTGCACTTGCAACTGATCCAGATTGCCATCAAACGGCGCATGCACCGCCACCACATCCGCCGGAGCCAGTACACCGTTTAATTCAATCCGCGCTGCCAGACTGGTTTTTTGCGCCGCCACCCATTGACCATTGGCCGGGTTAAAATTTGCGCTACCCGCATCGCCACTCTCCAGCCCCGGCCCGGCCCCGGCCTGGTTGCGATTGCCAAACCAAAGCATCAGCAACGCCAGCAAAAGCGCGGATGCCAGCAAGAGCGCCAGAGCCCAAAAAACCCGGGTGCGGCGGCGCGGCGTTTGGCTGCGGGTAGTTGCAAAATCAGTCAAGTAATATCTCCCAGGTTTGCAAGGTGGTGCCAAGGGTTAGATCAAGCTGGGTCAAGGCATTGGCCCAGGCGGTATTGGCGTTAATGCGGGTTTGTTCGGCTTGCTTCAAATTTTGCTGAAAACTGGTGACCTGAAACAAGCTGCTGCGCCCGACTTCCAGCTTGATCAATTCGGCCTCCAGCTTTTGCCGGTTCAAGTTCAGATTTTGTTCCGCCAGCGCCACCTGACGCCGGGTGTTATGCACATTGCGCAGCGCATTCATCACTTCCACCCGCAGCGCCTGCTGCATCTCGCCCAGTTGCAGCGCCACTTTTTTGCTGTCAATTTGTGCTGCTGACAGCGCCAACTGGCTACTGCGGTCATTGATCGGAATGGTCAACTGCAGGGCCGCTGAATTGCTGCGCCGCGCAGTGGCCGGGTCGGCCCCGCTTTGCTGGTTGCGCGTCGTGCCCAGCACCAGATCAAGCTGCCACAGGCGCTGGTTTTTGGCTTTTTGCAGGCCAATTTCTGCCGCACGCAAACCTTGTTGCAGCGCTAAAAAGTCTGGCCGCTGGCGCTGCGCCAGTGCCAAAGCTTCGCTTTCATCCGGCAGGCGCAGCGGGGCCGGGGTGGCGGCTTCGAGCGGAATGATATCGCTCAACAAATCCATATCCAGCAACTTGAGCAAGGCCAGGCGCGCGTTGTCGGCATTGGTTTCCGCCTGGATCACATCGAGTTCACCGGCAGCAATATCGGCCCGGGTTTGCAACAGTTCGATCTTGCCCAGGCGGCCGGTATCAACCAGCGTCTGGTTGATGCCTTCCAGCGTTCTACTGCGCTGCAAAGCCTCCTGCGCCAGCCCGATCTGGGCGCGTGCATCGATTAAAGTGCGGTAGGCGTTGATGACGTTGCTAATGGTGGCGCTGACGCTGGCACGCAATTGCAAGCGCGCCTGGTTTTCGGCAATCTCGGCCTGGCGCAGATTGAGCAAACCGATTTCGCTACCGGCACCACGCAATAACGGCTGGGTCCATTGCAGGGTCAGGTTGCGTGTATTGGCGCTTTGCGCCGCGCCACTGTTGCTGACCGCGTTGCCGCTGGCTGCATCACGCACCGCCTCCCAGGCAAAATTGATGCGCCCCCCCGTTGGCAAGGCCATGGACAGATCGAGCGCAGCGTCGTGACGGGTGCTGGTTTGCTTAATGCTCTGGCCAGCACCCTGATTGGTTCCTTGATCACTGCCCGGATTTTCGCTTTGCCCGCCGCTGTCACGCCGGGTACTGCTCGCCAGTTTGAGACTGCCCTGTGGCTGAAATTCGGTCCGCGCATATTCCAGCCGGAAGCGATCCAGCACCCGTTCCAGGTAGGCGGTTTTGAGCGAAGCATTATTGCGCACCGCCAGCAATACCGCTTCCTTGAGCGACAGGGTTTTGCCCGGCTTGAGCAAGGCCGACTGGTATGGCCCTTCCGGGTAGGCAGGGTGGGCTGGGGCAGTGGGGCTGATTGAACCGGGCTGCGGCACGCCAGATGCCAGCACCGCTGCCCCTGCACCCGCCCATGCCACGGGCGAGCATGCCAGCACACTTGTCAGCACCGACGCCAACCCCAGGCGCACCGGCAAGGCGAAACCGGGGAGCAACAAGCGAGAGAGGTTTTCAGCAATCACAGGCATCATGGTCAGGGCTGGCTGGCTTTCATGGGGTTTGGCACAAGGGTTGAAACCTTGCCGTCAGGCACGGCAATTGGTTTGGCGCTGTGGATACTACAAGATCAAAAATGGGCTGTCAAATCCGATTTTTTAACCGCAAGAAAAAATTTTATCGTCGCCATCTGCAGCAAAAACAGGCCGTTTTTCATAGACAAACCGGGGTGTCGCAAGACACGGAAATAAGTGCCGGGGACGCCGGGATGTCCCGAATTCACCATCAATTTTCCTTTTTTCACCTTTTGCGATGCCGATTTTTAGACGATGATGGCGTCACTTTGCAGCGGATTAAACGTACTTATTTCCCCAAGGTAGTAATCGCATGATTCTTTGCAAGGTCGTACCTGATTCACACTGACTGCACCAAGCTCACAACAACTTTTTATCAACAAAACAGAAAGCCTGAATATGAAATCTCTCGTCTTACTCGCCATCAGCTCCGCCATCGCCGCCCCTTCTTTCGCTGCCTGGGAATTCAAGAACATTACCAGCAACACTGGCGTAGCTGGTGCTGAAGTGTTTGTCGGCCAGGTCAGTCCGACCGGTTCGGCCCAGACCGCCACGCTCAACGTCACCAAAACCCTGACCGTTTCCAAAACCGTGACCACCACCGGCGGCGTCAATGTGGATGCAGCGGTTGAGTTTACCAAAGTGAAAGTCGGCGGTGGCGGCAGCTTTAGCCGTGCTTCGGCCAACACCTACACCACCGCCTACACCGGCGCGCTGACTTCGGCCGTCAGCCTGAAAGCGGGCCAGGGCGTGAAGTTTTACGGTTACCTGACTGGCCGCTATTATTCCTACGACACCCGTGGTTGCAACTTTGGCCTTTGCACCAGTTGGGTTCGTCAAACCATTTTCGTAGCCCAGGGCACTGGCGTGCGTCCACAAGTGTATTAATCGCCTGCTGTTTGCTGCGGTTTGCTGCCGTTCAGGCCGGAGTCGGGTCCGGCGCTTGAACGGCATGCCGATGTTGCCAGCAGCGCGGCAACCCCATGCAAACCGGCGTCATCGCCCAGTTGCGCCGCCACCAGCGGGCACGGGTAAGGCAGGCCCGGTTGCGCCAGTTCGTGCTGCAACAGGGCCAGATAGGCAGGGCGCAGACCCAGACCACCGCCGATGGCAATTTGTTCCAGCCCCAGCATCACGATCAGATCAAACAGCTTGTGCGCCAGCGGTGCAATCGCCCCACGCAGCAAATGGCTAGCCAGCGCATCGCCCTGTTCAAATGCCTGCAACAGTGCCTTGCCACTGGCAAAACCCTGACCCAGCGCGACACGCTGCAGCGCCGTGCCGGAGGCATGGTATTCCAGAATGTGACCATCGCCCAGCCGGGTTTCACCCAGTTCGCCCTCAAAGCCATTGGCGGCCAGATGCAAGCGCCGGTTTAACACCAGCCCGGCGCCAACCCCGGTTGACACCGTGACGAATAAAAATTGGTCAACGCCCTGCCCGGCCCCGTACAAATATTCGCCCCAGGCGGCGGCGCGCGCATCATTTACCAGCGTCAGCGGACAGCCCCATTGTTCGGCCA
>JBDLSU010000019.1:0-2772 GCA_039799405.1 Pseudomonadota bacterium
GAAAGCTGTCGCTGCCGCCGTCGGCGTCGTGGAAATCTTCGTAATACACCAGTTGATGGCCGCCACCGTCGGACAGCATGTCCTGATATTCCGATAGTGATAGTTTCAACATCTTGGCGACTTCGGATTCGGTCGGCGGGTGGCCTAGCCTTTGTTGCAGTGTGCTCATCGCCACTTCGATCTTGCGCATGTTCTGGCGCATGCTGCGTGGCAGCCAGTCGCTGTTGCGCAATTCGTCCAGCATGGCACCGCGAATGCGCAGCACCGCATACGTTTCAAATTGGGCACCGTGGTTTTCTTCGTAACGGCTGATGGCGTCAAGCAAGCCGATCATGCCTGCCTGTACCAGATCATCCACCTCGACGCTGGGCGGTAGCTTGGCTTTCATATGGAAAGCCAGCTTTTTTACCAAGGGCAAATGCTGTTCCAGCAATATATCCTTGTTTGTTTTCCCTTTGGCCGTATACATGGGTCAGTTTAGCTAAATCTATGGTGAATACATCGCTTGGTTAAACTTAAAAATGGCTATTTGCCATGCCGCCACCGCCTTGTAACGCCAAATGTCCGGCCAGACGGCGAATTGCCACCGAGGCACCGGCCAGCGGAAACGCATCCACCACCGAACGGCCCAGGCGCGCTGCTTTTTTGACATGTTCATCCAGTGGTACTGATCCGAGCGATGTCAACTGTACGGCCAAATAGCGGCTGGCCGCTTGTGCCATGTTATCGTATACCACTTTGGCCTCGGTTTCGGTCGCACCGCTCACAAGTATACCGAAAGGACGGCGTCCCAACTCCTGATTCAGGTGTTTTATTAAACAATAAGCCGCTTTTATCGAATCGGCGTGGTTGCCAACCTGCACTACAATTTCAGATTGTGCCATGACCGGCATGGGTAAGCAATCATCACTTGTTAATTCGCCATCGACCATGACGATTCCGCTCTGTTTGATCAGAATATCCAGCGCCTTGGCCATGCGCCGCATTTCATCCGGTGCTTGCTGTGGCGAGCGCAACTGGCCGCGTGTCAGGGTTACCACAGAGAAGCCCTGGGGCGTGGCTTTGGTGGCTTGATTGAGCGCATATTCCTGGCGTGCTACCCCGCTTAGCGTCGCGCCGGACGACAGGCCGAGTTGCGAGCCAACTCCGCGCAATGAAGAGCGGGCATCCACCAACAGCACTTGTTTGCCGGTTTTTGCCAGAGAAGTCGCCAGATTAATCATCAAATGGCTTTTTTCTTCGGCCGGGGTGGCGGAAAGAAAGGTGACAATACGGGGTTTCGGCCCCGCCAGCATGCGGCGCAAGCCTTCTGCCTGATCGAAGTCAAAATTAGCCAAGGTGCACCTCGCGTTGGGAATGGGCGGACATGCCGGAGAGTTGCGATACGATCAAAGGCAGTTCGGAATCCTGCAATTGATAGGGTGCGTTATCACGTTTCAGTTTGAAAGCGCGGTCCATCAAATAGGCGCGGTCGGCCAGGTGTAAATCTTCCGGCACCCGTTGCCCATTAGAGACATAATACAAATTCAGCTTGGCGCGGATAATCACATCCAGCACATTGCCTATCGTTGCGGCTTCATCCAGCTTGGTCATGATGCAGCCTGCCAAGCCGGTGCCGGTATAGGCGCGTACCACTTCGCTCAGGGTTTCACCGGTCGAGGTGGCGTTCAGACACAACAGACGCTGTACATTATTGCCTGCACCGGAGAGCATGGCGACTTGTTCGGCCACCATATTGTCGCGCTGCGACACGCCAATGGTATCGATCAACACGGTGTGCTTGCCGCGCAATTCACGCAGGGCGATGCGCAAATCGGCTTCGTCCTTGACCGAGTGCACCATCACCCCCAAAATTTTGCCGTAGATGCGCAATTGTTCATGGCCGCCAATCCGGTAGCCGTCAGTGGTAATCAGGGCCAGTTTGTCGGTGCCGTGGCGCATCACGCAACGCGCTGCCAGTTTGGCGGTGCTGGTGGTTTTGCCGACCCCGGTGGGGCCGACCAGGGCAAAGACGCCGCCTTTTTCCAGAATTTCGTGCTCGTTGCCCATGGTGATCAAATTGCGGCTGAGCGTGTTTTTCAACCAGCGCAGGGCATCGGCTTCGTTTTTCACATCGGGCAGTTTTTCAGTGACATAGCGCGCCAGGCTCGGGCTAAACCCGGCCCCCAGCATTTCACGCAGAATCAAGCCTTTTTGCGGGGTACGGTTTTGCGTGGCATTCCAGGCCAACTCGGCCAATTGGGTTTCCATCATGCCACGCATGGCACGCAATTCCTGCATCATTTCGGCCATTTCGCTCTGGTTGTCGTGGCTTGAAACGCCAGCGGCGTGAGCGTGCGAGCCGGCACCAGAACGCCACGGTTCCGGGTTGCTCTCGAAGCGGCGGTCACGTCCATCCTGGCTCAGGGACGGGTGATTTGGGTTGCTGCCCATGCTGCTGCCCTGATTGAGCGATGAACTACCCGCTTGATTCAGGGGTTGATGCATGGCGTGCATGGGTGCCTGCATCGGGGTTTGGCTCAGTGACTGGCCCATTGGCTGGCTCAGTTGCTGATTCAGTGACTGATTGATGCCTTGCCCCATCATGCGTGGCAAATCCACACTGTCGTGCATGTCCGGCATGTCATACGAGGCGGCCATATTCGCCATCGGATTATTGCGCGGGCCATCGTGTAGTGCGGCGCGGGCATGGAAGCTGGGCATGGCGGCTGGTTCCGGCTCGCAAGCCGGTTCAGACAGCGAAGAAATATCTTCACTGGCCAGTGCCATGAT
>JBDLSU010000020.1:0-5458 GCA_039799405.1 Pseudomonadota bacterium
GCCACAAAACCCGATTTGGTTTCCCATGCGGGATGGCGGCGGGTACCGATGTTTCGGGCCAGGTGGTCGGCGGTGGTGGTAACGATGCTGATGATTTTGCTCAGGTAATCACGTTGCTGCTCATCCAGTGCCGTATTACCCAGATATTCGATGTAGGTGTGCAAAAAGCTGAGTAGCGGTGCAATATCGTGATTGGCTTGATCCACCAACTGGGTATGGCGGGTTAACCGGGCATGGGTGATGGAGAGGTCTTCATTGGCGATGGTGACTTCGTGATTGAGTTTTTCGAGCGCGCCATTTTTTTCTTCCAGCTCGGCCGCTTTCACGGCAAGTTCGGCGGTGGCGGCGAGCAGCTCGGCTTGTTGCGCTTCGACATTGGCGATGAGGGTGCGTGCGTACAACAGCACGATGGTGACGATCACGCATAAGGGTGCCAGCAAGCCAGCTTTAATGGTCCACACTTGGTGCACATAACCTGCGCCCAGGCACAGCAGCATGACAAAATAGGCGCTTGCGGTTTGCAAGGAGGTGAGTGGGTTCGGGTATTGCTTTCGTTGAACCAGTCCGATTAATCCAAAAATGGGCCAGCCTGCCCAACTGCCGTCGTGATTACGCTCTGACCAAAAGATGCGCGCCCATTTCATAAAAAAGATGGCGTTGGCGAAGGCACCGTACCAAAACAGTCTGCCATTATTTTGAGCAATAATTGCGCCTACGATTTGTATGCCAACATCCAGCCAACAAATTTCACATAAATCACGTATCACGGCCCGCTTGCCAAGCAACGGTATGCTGATCGCCAACAAAACCGCCAACAGAATGGCTGCCAATTGATAATCCACATACGGCTTGGCTACTCGCAAGATGATGGTTGCGATCCACTCACACGCCAATACGATAATACAAGCCGCACCACGGATCAGGTATTCGCCCGTTGGCGTTGTGCCTTGGTTGGTTTCTGCAATCATCATCGTTCCCTTGTCCTTAAATGGCTAGTTCGTTGGTTTGGTACGCCTGGGTTATTCGGCCTATCGGCTTGCCCAATTGACGCCACTACATCATGTGGCAACTGAACCGGCAATACCGCATCCACCAGGGCAAAAGTAAAATCAAACATATTGCCTTCTTTTTAATAAGTTGAAGGGCATCCTTTCTAACAACCCGCCTTCCAACTGCCTACCCCGATTTGGCCGCGCCCATTGCAACAAACTGCCGCACTGGTCTGTAATTCCCGATACAATAGCGGCCAGTATAATAGATAATTAAATATGAAATGATAGGAATACCCTCCTACGAAAGCCGTGACTTTTGGATTGAGGGTAATTTATCTTGCACTTCTATTTCACAACCAACCAAATATCAATGCCATGAGACAAAAAATATTAGTAGTTGATGACTCGCCTTTTATTGGTCTCGTTGTAACCACGCTACTGCAAGCACGTTTTGATGTGGAATCGGCGCGCAGTACGGCTGAAATGCGGGAGAAGTTGACGAAGCAGCACTATGCCCTGGCCTTGTTGGATCTGGAATTGCAAGACGGGGTGCGGGTGACGCGGCTTTTGCCGGAGATAAAGAAGCAGTGCGACAAGGTGATTATTTTTTCCCAAACGGGCGAGCAAACCGATTTTAACGCCTGCGTCACGGCCGCCGTTGATGGTTATGTTTCCAAGAGCAGCGAGTATGAGAATCTGGAAAACGTGATCGACATGGTGATGGCAGGCCACCAGGCTTTTCCGCCGACCCGCCTGATGGCGTATGGTAGCCATACCGCCAGCCATATGCAGTTGATGGACGATAGCCAGCGCGCAGTCTTCAATCAGTTGTTATGCCATCCCATGCCCAGCAATGCCCAAATTGCCAAGGTGCTGACATTGAGCGAAAGCCGGGTGGCGGGGGTGTTGACCAGCTTGTATAAATTATTTGGTGTCAGCGGCCGGGCGGCGTTATTGGAACTGGCCCGGTAGTTTGGTTTTGAAGCGGTGGGCCAGCGCCCACCGGGCAACTGAGGGTTGCGGCTTTTTTGCGCAACTTTTTTGGATTAATTCAAGTTCACCGGAATATAGATGCGGCTATTGTCGCGCTGCACCAGCACGGTAATGCTTTTGTTGGCGCGCTGCACGATACGCTGCATTTGTTCCGGCGTCGCCACCGGGGTACCGTTGACTGCCAGAATAATATCGCCATCACCGATGCCCGCCTGCGCCGCAGTTCCAGCCGCCTGTTCCACCAACAGCGCACCGCTGACGCCCAATTGACGCGATTCATTGCGGCTCAAAGCCCGCACCACCACTTCAAAACGGCCTACGCCGGGGGCGGTTTCGGCTGCCGGGGCCACCGTGCGGTCTTCAATTTTGCCAACCGTGGCACTCAGTTGGCGGCTGGCACCATTGCGCACCACTTCCAGTGTCACCGTTGAACCCGGTTTCAGATTGGAAATCAGGCCGGGCAAATCGGCCGACTGGCGAATTTCGGTATCGCCCAGGCGCACAATCACATCCCCCGCGCGCAAACCGGCCCGTTCGGCCGGGCCACCACGATCGATCCAGTTGACCAGCCCACCTTGCGGCTTTTTCAGCCCCAGCGAGTCGGCCAGCGCCTGCGTTACTTCCTGGGTGCTGACCCCGAGCCGTCCGCGTGTCACTTTGCCGGTGCGGGTGATTTGATCCTGGATTTTCATCGCAATATCAATCGGTATCGCAAACGACAAGCCCTGGAAGCCCCCGGTCTTGCTATAGATTTGGGAATTGATGCCGATCACCTCACCGCGCAAATTGAACAGCGGCCCGCCGGAATTGCCGGGATTGACCGCCACATCGGTCTGGATGAAAGGCACCACGCTATCGTTTTGCAGAGAGCGTGATTTGGCGCTGATAATGCCGGAACTGACGCTGTTTTCAAAACCGAACGGAGAACCAATTGCCAGCACCGGTTCGCCAACCCGGATGCCATTCGGGTTACCGAGCTTGACGCTGGGCAAATCCTTGCCTTCGATTTTTAACACCGCAACATCGGACAAACGATCCGCCCCCAATACCCGGGCCTTGAATTCACGACGATCGGTCAGCTTGACCTGCACTTCCTGGCCCTGATCGATCACATGGGCATTGGTCAAAATCAGGCCATCGGTACTGATCAAAAAGCCGGAACCCAGGCCCTGCACCACCTGCGGCCCTTGCTGCTGGGGAATTGCCCCGAAACGACGGAAAAATTCAAAAAACGGGTCATTGCTATTGCCGCGTTGCGACCGCCCCAGCACCGTGATATTCACCACCGCCGAGCCGTAGCGCTCAACGATATTGGAAAAATCGGTGGGTACTGCCACTACCGGGGCAAGATTGCCTGCCGGGTTGGCTTGCACCGGGAGCAGGCAAGCTGTGCCAGCCCCCAGTGCCAATGCCACCATGGCCTCACGCCAGAAAGGGATGCGCTGTACTTTCATAGCCAATCAAGGTTAAGGGTTAAGGTTATTCAATCTCCAGCTTGCGCGCACCGGGCAATTGTTTTTTCGGCAGTTGCAGTTGCAAAATGCCATCGACAAATTTGGCCTGGGCCAGGGTGTCGTCAATATCGAGCGGCAGTTGGATACGGCGCTCTAATTTACCATAAAAGCGTTCGTTCAAAAGCTGGCGCTGGCTATTTGCGGCCGGTGCCGGGTTGGCCGCATTATTGGCGGCATTGGTGGTATTGGTGGTATTGGTGGTATTGGTGTCGGTAGAACTGGCCTGACTGGCAGCATTAACGGTATTAGCCGCATTGGCAGGCAAAATCTGGCCACTGATCCAGACTTGCTTGCCTTCGATACGCACTTCAAGCTGTTCTTTTTTCACGCCTGGCAATTCGGCCAAGACGGTATAGGCGTGCTCGCTTTCGGTCACATCCATGCGAATGAGGCGGGTTTCGACGGCGGGAGCGGCTTCCTTGCGCACTGGCGCGCAGCGTGGTTGCTGGGCCCGGTTGAAGACATGTTCCAACAAATCGAAGGCATCATAGTGGGTTGCGGTTGCCATAGTATTTTCTCCAAAATTGACTGATGTTTGCACAAGATAAACCCACGTTAAACGATGTTAGTGACGTTTATTTTGTGCAGCGGGTTGATTACACAGCCTATATAGGAAGAAAAAATGGCTTTTCAAGCGCCCAAATGCGAAATTTTTGGATATATATTTTTGCGTTGCCGGACTTGAAAACGCGCAGTTTGCCCGTAGAGGTCAGATTTCATCCACCGCAAACAAACGGCGATGTTCGCGCATGGCGTAGCGGTCAGTCATGCCGGCAATATAATCGGCCACCTTGCGCGCTTGTGCCAGGCCGCTGCCGGGCGGCAACTGGAAATTCGGCGGCAATAACACCGGTTCGGCCATAAATGCGCCAAACAGTTCGGTAATGATGCGGCGTGCCTTGCTGGTCATGCGGTTGACCAGATAATGGCGATACAGCTTTTCGTGCAAGAAGCGCTTCAATTGCAAGGCTTCCTCACGCACGGCGGTCGAGAAGCAAATCATGGTCGGCCCCTGGCGCACCTGGTCGATATGTTGCGGGCCATGTTCGCTAATGCAGGCGCGCGAGGATTCGATCACATCAACGATCAGGGTGTTGATCATGCGACGCAGGGTTTCATGAATCGCCCGCCGTGCGCTGATATCCGGATGCAGTTGTGCCACCTGATGGCGATGGCGCGCATAGAAATCAAGTTCGTCGAGTTGTGCCGTAGTAATCAGGCCGGAGCGCAAACCGTCGTCGATATCGTGATTATTGTAGGCAATTTCATCAGCCAGATTGGCCAGTTGCGCCTCCAGCGAAGGCTGGGTTTTATCGATGAAGCGCTGGCCGATTTCCGCCAGATGGCGCGCATTATTCAACGAGCAGTGCTTGAGAATACCTTCGCGGGTTTCAAACATCAGGTTCAAGCCATCAAACCCGGCGTAGTGCTGCTCCAGTTCATCGACCACGCGCAAGCTTTGCAGGTTGTGCTCAAAGCCGCCATAGTCGCGCATGCAGGCGTGCAAGGCATCCTGGCCCGCGTGCCCAAACGGCGTATGACCCAGATCATGCGCCAGTGAAATGGCTTCGATCAAATCTTCATTCAGGCGCAGGTTACGCCCGATCGAACGGGCAATTTGCGCCACTTCCAGGCTGTGGGTCAGGCGGGTGCGGAATAAATCGCCTTCATGATTGACGAAAACCTGGGTTTTGTATTCCAGCCGCCGAAACGCGGTGGAATGGATGATGCGATCACGGTCGCGTTGAAATTCACTGCGCGTCGATGACGCTTCTTCAAAGCGGCGTCGGCCACGGGATATTGCTGAATGGGCGGCATACGGGGCCAGGTGTTGCTCAAACCAGATCGTTGTGCCGCTCATGATTTACTCCACGCCCGCAGCCAAAGTATCCAGTAAATGTTGATGTGGCACACTCATCACACAACATCCGCCCAGCGGTTTGAGCAAGATAAACTTGA
>JBDLSU010000021.1:0-2845 GCA_039799405.1 Pseudomonadota bacterium
GAAACAAACCGTCGTTCAGGGCCAGCCCCTCCTTTGACATGGTGTAGTGGGCAATGTCCCAAAGCGCGGGCATGGTGGCTTGAATGGCCGGATTGACGCTGATGTCGCCGCTAACAAAATCCAGATGAAACAGGCAAATTCCGGCCGGAATATCAAATGGATCCAGTACTAACTTCAAGCCTTTGCGGCTGTTGATACGGGCACTGCAATAGCGATAATTTTCCCATTCGTAAGCAAGAAAGGGGAAAAACTGCTTGGGGAAGTAATGTTCAACCGGGATGACTTCTGATTTGCGCATATAGCAGCCGGAGTAACAGCATTGACGCGAAAACAGGGTTCTCAGATCGTCTGCACATTGCCGCCAATAGTCGGGAAATTGGGTATTGTCCGGCGCTACGGAATGAATATCCCAGGCTTGTTGGCTTATCCAATGGAGGCCCGGTTGACGAACTGAAGCGTCAAAGCTGGTTGGTTCGGTTCCGGGTTCAATTCTCAGCATCGCCGTTCCCGGTGGTAGCCTCGGATGTTAGCCAGCCTTTACGCTCGGCAAAATAACGCCACCGCAGCCACAGCGGGTCGGTTTGTCCCAGTTCGGCGTCAAGCAGCCGATCCAGTTCTTTGGCGCGGGCCTTGTTGAGTTTGCCCGATTGCATCGCCGCATGGATTTCCTGCACCAATGTTTCGGCCTGATGTGAGCGAGCCTCTTTAAAATCGAAGATATTGCTGACCAGCCATTTATCGACCGTCCCCAGTTTTTCCCATTGGCGCGGTTCCAGTACCACGCGCGGCCGGTTTTGCTGGTCAGGCTTCAGGTCAAAATCAAACAATTGATCTTGTGCCGGGTCAAAGATCGGCTCCAGCGAAGCCAGCACCATTGGCGAATGGGTCGCGGCAATGATCTGGACGTTGACATCGGCATTGCTGCCGATCAGCGCCTTCATGACCGCCAGCACTGATTCAAAAATTTGCCGCTGCCATTTGGGATGCAAATGAGATTCGATTTCGTCGATCAGAAAAACGATTTGCCTGGTTGGATCCTCACCGAGTCTCTCTGCAGCAATCAGATGTTCTTGCCACCCCCATACTAATAAATACGCCAACGCAATAATCCTTCGCATCCCTGAAGAAAGATGAATGACGGGGACATCCATGCCATAAGACATTGTGACGGTTGGATAGGCACGTACATCATCTGGTAGTCGAACCAGCTTCCCAGGAGTCAATAACTCCGTCCGGTCAGGCGACAATACATCAAGTGCGCGGCACAATTGATTAAATGGTTCCGATGCTTCTCGTTGCCAAGCTGCCCAGTCTGCTATAAGTCCGTTACAATATTTCTTCGCACCTTCCAACGGTAAGCCATCCCAGACTTCCTGGGGCGAAAAAATATAAGCTAATTGCCTTTCAATAGATTCGCCAGCACGATCTTTCTTCCAGTAGTTTCGGGCCGGATCCCATACCGAGAAACCGCCATCACTGCGTGCATATAATACCAACCCGGGATTCGAGGGGCGTCCCATCGTCCTCGTCCAAGTTTCCAACTTGCGATTGTATTGGCAGTTGTCTGATACTGTTCGTGATTTTGCACCGACTGAGAATCCGATCCGGGCATGATCCAGTTGCTCTGCAACTGGCCTGACCGTCGCCCCAGCCCAGGTACGGGTAAGCGCCCACCACGCCACATCCAGAATAAAACTTTTGCCCAGGCCATTGTCGCCAGTGATGATATTGAGTCGGTCGGCAAACTCAATGTCCATCTGCTCGGCAGGGCCGATGCCTGTTAGTTGCAATTGTTTTAGCATATCCCGGTTTGATTGGTCTGGATGGAGTTGGGGATTTTACCTGATTTACCCCGCCACAGCACCAAACCGAAAACCCGACACCGTCCTGGCTAGCGGCGGCAATTGCCGGGGGAATCAGTTTTGTGCCGTATGTGCCGTGATCGCGCTAAAGATTGGCATGATCATGTTGCCGCTACAGGCAATGAGTGCGAACGCCATCGAGCAAGCTGTTGTGAAAACAAACCACGCCGTAGCCATTTAACGGCGCACTTGCTTTGTTTGGCTTGCCGCATGTTATGGTCTCGGTTGCTACCGACATTCACCCACCTTGCCGCCGCCATCATGATCACGCCCACCACCATCCGTTTGCTCGCCCAGGACAACAACCAACGTGGTGATTTGTTCACCCGCTTGATCAAGGATCTATTCTTTGCCCTCGGTTATGACGATCTGCAAGAAAACGAACACAAAACCGGGCGAGAACTGGATATTCAAGGCCAGCACCGGCAAGAACCCCGGCGTATGGTGGCCGAATGCAAGGCGCATCAAAAAAAGATGGGCGGCAGGGAGTTAAACACGTTTTTGGGCGCGTTGACCCGCGAGCGCTCCAAGGGTGGTGAGGTGACCGGGTATTTTGTTTCGCTGGGTGGCTTTACCGGGTCTGGGCGGCAGCAAGAGCAAGAGTCTGATCGCAACCGGGTGATTTTGCTCGATGCCATGCAAGTGATTAACGAACTGGTGCGCAGCAAGGTGGTAATCGATTTGCCTGCGGCCTACGAGAAAGCCGGTGCCTGCCGCCAGTTTTGTCAGCAAGAACAAGTCGGGCCAGACACCGCGCCAGCATGCGATGGCGCAGAACTCCTGGGCACCCGCAGAGGCTATGTTTGGGTGATTTACTATGCGCACAACAAGCAGCGCAGCCATTTTGCGATGATCCATGCTGATGGCACGCCGCTGGCGCAAGCGGTGGCCGATAGCTTGCTGGCAGGGCCAGCGATAGATGATGACGTAGCGTGGGCGCAGGAGGTGAAGGCATTGCAGTATTTGGCCCCGCCAGCATACGA
>JBDLSU010000022.1:0-2856 GCA_039799405.1 Pseudomonadota bacterium
CTGGTTTATGAGGTAAATGACCAGACCATTACGATATTGGTGCTCGCGATTGGCAAGCGCGAGAAAAATCAGGTGTATGAACTCGTAAAGAAGCGCCTGAAATAATGGCATGAAAAAAGCCCGCACCTAAGCGGGCTTTTTCATGCCATGCGGCGCAAAACACCAAGGTCCGGTTGGGTGGCAGCACTGGTTTTATCTGTAGCGTTGTTTGCTTCAATCCTTGGCAAGGCTCTCCAGCAGCAGCGCAATTTCTGCCGCATCGTCATAATCCAAGTCCTCATCCTGCGCCAAAGCGCCATCCCGGCTGCCTTGCACAATCGCTTGCAAGCTGGCCAGCAAGGCTTGCACATCGGGATTGTTTGCATGATCCGGCTCCGCAGCCAGTTGTTGCAGCAAAGCTTGCGCCTCCACCTGCTCCCCGGCCTGCAGCATGGCCGCTATGGCTGCACACAAGCGCCCTTGCCCGCTATGGTTTTCGCCACCGTCGCGGCGGTAAGCCAGGTAGTGCGCCAAGGCTTGCTGCCGGGCTTGCCTTGCCGCTGCCGCGTGGCCTGCGGCGGTTTCAATCTCAAATAAAATGGCCCAGCTTTTCCACGGTTCGGCAGCATGGCCAAACTGCGCTCTGCAGTCTATCGCCTGGCGAATTTGCTCGCGCGCCTCGTCCCAGCGGCCAAGTTTGCGCAAAGTGTTGGCCAAGTTGCTGCGCCATATGCCTTCGCTTGCGGTATCACCACCCGCCATGGCTTTTTCCAGCGCCTGGCGGTAAAACAGTACGGCGTCTTCCGCCCGGCCCGGCATTTGGCCAAACAAATTACCCAATTGCCCCAGGGTACTGGCTTGCCTGGCAATATCGCCCAGGCGCACGAAAATCGCCAATGCCTGGCGATACGCGTCTTCCGCCTGCTGGGCTTGGCCTGCGGCCTCATGCGTCATGCCAGTTTGGTGCCAACTGGTGGCCACCGAAGCCGGTTCATTCAAGGCGGTAAAGCTGCTGCGTGCTGCTTCATACGCGGCCAGCGCCTGCGGGTAGTTTTTTTGCTGCAAATACACCGTGCCAAGCTGGAATTTACCAACCGCGACTTCGCGCACTGCGCCACGCTGCTCCGCCTGCGTAATAGCGCTTTGGTAGGCGGTGGCGGCCGCTGCCAATCGGCCCAAGTCACACAGGCAATTCGCTTGCTCGGTCAAGCACATGGCGGCCATGGCTTCGGCGCTGGCATTGCTCTGGCTTTGGGCAATGCTGGCAAAGCCTTGCTCGGCCTGTTGCAGCAGCGGCAGTGCGGCGCTGGCCTGGCCGCTCATCCCTAACACCCGCCCCAGCAAAAAATGCGCGATTGCCAGATCATAATCCGCGCCCGGGTAAGCCGCTGCCCCGGCAGCCAAGGCGGTTTGCAGCAAAGCCTGTGCCCCGGCCAAGGCGGTTGGCCCTTGACCAGTGGCCAGTTGTTGCTCAATTTTGGTGCGGGCAGCCTGAAAGTGCGCATGTTGCCAGGTGCTGCCCAGTTGCGCCTGCGCCGCATCGCGCACCAGGCCCACACGCGCCAGCAAGCGCGCTTTGCCCAAGGCTTGCAACAAGCTGTATAAGCTGGTCGCCAAGCCGATGGTGGCGGCTGCATCGCCCGCGTTGGCCAGCATGGCCAATAGCGCAAACAGGTTGGCCAGTTCCAGTTGCGTCAGGCTGGCGGCCAATTCGGCGTCTTGGCCTTGTTGTTGATCCAAAAAATTCACATAGTCCAGCATGGCCGCTTGCCAGCGCGCAGCCAGCTCGGCGGCATCGCTGCCGGCCAATTGCTGGCGCAGCCACGGGCACAGCGCCGGGGTGAGCGTGAGGTGGTTATTTGGATCAAGCGTTGCCAGCCCGGTTTGCAGCAAGGCGCGTGCCAAATCGATATCTTCGTCGTTGGACCAAGCCATCATTGTCCGCAGCATATCCAAATCCACCGCGCCATGAAACAGCCCCAGCACCCGCACCCGCTGCTGGTTGTCTGGTGACAAGCGCGCCAGCGACAAGGCCACGCTGGCAAAGACCGATTTTTCGCGCTCACCGGGGTTTTTCTTCTCCATTTGCTCCATCAACAGCGCCAGGCTGGCCTGGGTGGCGACCACGCCCTGGCTGCGCAAGCTGGGGGCCAGCAGCGCCAGGGTGCGGGCGTGGTAGTGGACGGTGTGGGCCAGTTCTTCGATTTGTTCCACCTCGGCCATGCCCGCCGCGCCCGCGCCATGGGCCTGGTGGCCGATGGCGCTTTCGATCAGTTTTACGGCGTCTTGCTTGCTCAAATGCGCCAGCGGCAGGCAGTAGTTGCCAACGGAAAATGGGGCGGGCAAGGCTTCGCGGCTGGTAAACAGCAGGCGGGTGTGGCCCACTTGCAGCAGGCGCTGCGCCACGGCCAATATGGCTTGCAATTCTTGCCCGGCTTGCTCCAGCAGGGCAGGGTCAGTTTGCAGCCACGGCGGTGGCAAAATGCTTTCCATATTGTCCAGCACCAGCAGCGTGGCTTGCTCGCGCAAGGCGCGCTCCAGTGGCAGGCATTGCTCATCCAGGCTGTTATGCTGCGCGCTGGAATATGGGGTGTCCAGCAGTTGCTGGCCGATGGTGTCGAGCACCGCGCCAAGGTTTTGCTGCACTTCCACCGACACAAACACCGCACGCCGGATTTGTTGCGAGCGCACCAGCCAGCGCGCGGCTTCGCAGGCGAGCGTGGTTTTGCCTTCGCCACCCTGACCGAGGATGACGCAATAACGCGCGCTGTTTTTCGCAAACAAAATGCGTTGCAGCGCCAGCAGTTCGCGGCTGCGGCCAATAAAACCGCATTCCGGCGCGTCTGGCGTTTGGCCGAGGCGATGCTTGAGCCCGGT
>JBDLSU010000023.1:0-2502 GCA_039799405.1 Pseudomonadota bacterium
TGTTTGGCAGTTATTGGGCCACGGTAGTATGGTATGGCGTGAACGTGTTCATGTTTGATTGCTCGGTGATGGTCATGATTTTGCCCTACCTGACCTTGCGCCAAAGACTGACGCCAGACGAAATGCTGGGTCGCATGATTTCAACCATGCGCACCCTGACCATTGCCACCGCGCCGCTGGGGGCCTTCGCCGGAGGATGGCTGGGCGAACATTTAACGCTGCGCCCGGCCTTGTTTGTGATCGCCGCATGTGCGCTGATCTTGGTTGCCGCCATGATTTGGCTGTCACCACTACGCAAGGCCAGCATTTAAACACTGGCCGCAGCAGCGTTGCTCGCCAGCAATGGTCAAGGTGAGGTTGATGGCGGCAAGTTTGAAGGCGGTGAGTTTGAAGGCGGTGAGGCGGTTGCCTCAGACAGCGGTGGCTGCACCGCAACAGCATGCTCCTGCGGTGCTGATTGATTTTGCAAACTCTCACGCAAAGCGGCCACTTCCTGGCGCAGAGCCCGAATATCGGCATGCAGCTCACGTTCCAGCCGTTTTTCATCCTCCCCGACAAACAAGGCCGCAATGGTTGCCGTGACGATGGAAAACAAAGCATAGCCCAGCACCACTATAAACACCGCAAACACCCTTGCGCCCGGCGTCGAGGGCACAATGTCGCCATAACCCAGGGTAGACACCGTGGTAAAAGCCAGCCAGATGCCGTCGGCATACGAATGCACATTCGGCTCCAGCCAATAAAAAACACCGCCTGCCATCACCACCATCAAGACCGCCAGAGTCAATATCTGGGTCAGACGATGCGGCGCAACAAAACCCGCTACCAACAACACCAGCCGCAAAAAGATCATCGCTACCAGCACCAGGCGCAACACCCATTCGCCATCCTGCCATGGCACGTCATGGCGGCAGGCACTCAGGAGCACCCCAACACCAATTAACATGTCCAGAAAATACGGCTGCCAGCGACGCCAGGCGCTGAACCGACGGCCATTTTTCTGCATTTGCACCGAGATATCCAGCACCACCAACAAGGCAGTCAAGCCATACAGTACACGCCCCCAGAGACCATAACCCGATTGTTGCGCCGTCACTGCCAGATAAAACGCCGGAATCGACAGCAACAAACCCAGCAATAGCCAGGAACGGGCAAAACGAACCGTTCTTGCTCTCATGTCGCGCACCCCGCCCCGGTTTTTGATTGAGCCGTTATTGAATCGCCGCCAGCTTGGGCAACAAGACCCAGACCGTGCCACGCTGCTTCATGCGTCCGGCCTTTTCGCCCGCCTCCGCACCAAAGCCCCAGAAAAAATCCACCCGGTTGGCTCCGCGAATCGCGCCACCGGTATCTTGCGCCATGACCATGCGCTGCAAAGGCTGATCGCTATTGGGCTGGGTAGTCGCCAAAAAGATCGGTGCCCCGAGTGGAATCACAGTCGCATCCACTGCCACCGAACGCTGCCCGGTCAGGGGTACGCCAAGCGCACCCTTGGGGCCAATTTTGGGATCAGGCAATTTTTCCTCCTTGAAAAACACATAGCTGGGATTCGCGTTAAATAGCTCGCTCTGACGCGCCGGATTCAAGCCGAGCCAGCCGCGAATGCCTTGCATTGAGGCTTGCTCCAGCTTCATTTCACCTTTGTCCACCAAATAGCGCCCGATCGATTTATAGGGATGGCCGTTTTGATCGGCATACGCGACCCGCACGGTTTCCTTGCTGTCAGCCAGATGCACCCGGCCCGAGCCTTGCACCTGCAAGAAGAACGCTTCGATGGCATCATCGACCCAGAGCAACTCCTTGCCAAGCAAAAAGCCGCCCGATTCCAGCTCGGCGCGCGCAGGGTAGGGAATAATTTTATTGCCCACCAGGCGGCCGCGCAGCCGCATGTTTTTCAGATCCGGGTACACACTGCCCATTTCGATGGTTAGCAAATCTTCCGGCACCCGGTACAAGGGTACCTGGTAAGCCCCGCCGCGTTTGCGCGCCCCGCGTAGCAGCGGCTCATAGTAACCGGTGACCAGACCAGTTTCGCTGCCTTCAACACCAAGCACCTGGTTCGGCACCAAAAACGCTTCAAAAAAAGTTTTGATTGCAGGCAGATCCGTGCCATTAACCGTTTTGGCAACCGAGCACACTTCTTTCCACTCGGCTTTTTTGATCAACACCGAACACGAAGCCAAAAACGCGGGCCAGGCCTCACGCAAATCATCTTTACCCCAACCGGGCAAGACCTCAAAACTGGCGGGCTTGAACAAATCTGCCGTTGCAGGCAGGGTTTGTCCCGGCTTGCTGGCTGGCGTCACGGGCGGTGCAACGGGCGGCACCGGATGGGTGCCCGGTGTCGCGGGCGTGGTGCCGGGCTGCGGCTCCAGCTTCACGGTGGTGGTACAGGCCGTAAGAAAAACGGCCACAAAGGCAGTTGATGCGAGTAAGATTGAGCGCTTGATTAACATATCATTCAAAAAACCATGTGGGCATTATTATTGGAAGCAGGAGTCG
>JBDLSU010000024.1:0-7479 GCA_039799405.1 Pseudomonadota bacterium
CGCGGCACTGACTTTTTCCTGGTTAATGCTGGCTAACCAGGCCTGCATATTTTCTTCTTCCGGCGCAAAGCCTGCAATAGCCAGCGCGCGGTGGCGTTGTTGTGCCAGTTCGGAAACCTGGGCCACCACTTTGGCTTTTTGTTCGGTGATGGCAGCCAGACCATCGATATCGGATGCGACCAGATGTGCTTGCTCGACCTTCATTAACTCGACCAAATTTGCCAAAGCCTGATGCTCCTGCTGCAAACTGGTCATGGGATCGATAGCAAGTTGGGTGGTCATGATTATCTTTTGCGTGAGTGCAACAAATCTTTTACGGTTTCAAGCAAACCATCGGCAACTTTTTCAGAGTTGACCTGAAATTGGCCGCCAGCAATGGCGAGCTTGATCTTTTCAACTTTTTTGGTGTCGAAGACACCATTTTTTCCTTCCAGCGATTGCAATTGGGACGACAGTTGAACACTATCCGTAGCAGCGGGCGTGGCGGCAGTTGGCTTCTCAGCCGCCTTCGCTGTCGGGGTGGGTGTTTGTCCAATCGGCAGATTGGGCGAACTTTTCACTGAATCAATAATAGGCACGGCATCACCCTTGGTGGTTTGGGGTACGGATACCCGGGATATGCCTATGTATCGGCGGTGCGGAAGTAAACTTTAGTGCCATCGGTCATCAAATTCAAATACAGTCTGATTCCAGCTCAATTCGCGACCTCGACCATGCCGGCGGCCCGGGCGATTGCGCTAATTTGTTGCCCATTTGCAGTTTTGACCTGAATGACTTGTCCTTCGCTGGCACTGCCGATGGCGCGTACTTCGGTGGAAATTTTGAAGCCATTGCCGACCGACTGCAGTTTTACCAATTGCCCTGCCTGAATGATTTGCGGACGGCGCAACTGATCAAGTCGTATCGCAACACCCGCTTGCATGGCAAAACTGACTGTTTTATCCAGTGCCTGAGTTTTGTCAAGTAACACACCGCCTGGCAAGCTGCACAAATCACCTTTGATGGTGCTTAAATGTTCCGGCTTAAGTAATTGTCCGGCACTGAGTGGGCCACTGGTGACAACATATTCTGCCAACACCTGCACCTGCACCTGCACATAAATAGTCCAGTTTTGCGGGCTGCTGCAACGCACGCCAACCGTACTTTTACCCCACAAGCGGCCACCCCTGGGCAAAAACGCCTGGGCCTGATCGCACTGCGCCAGGTTTAAACGTGGATCCGGTGCGGTCACCTGAAAGCTGACCTGACCCGGCATGCCGCTGCTTTGCTCCTGGACAAATTGTTGTACCAGTTGTTGAATTTGCAGCGCATCTTGCCGTGGCAGCGGGCTATTGCTGGCGGCCGCCTGTGTTACGCTGGCCAGAGTGCTGCATACGATTGCACCAGCCAGTCTGGCTATTGCCTGAAATAAACAACGGTATTGCATATTCATCCCTCCCGCATCGGCGACCTGCATTTGATTGACAGCCATTGTAGGCGCGTAGCCTGCGGGTGATCGGCAGAACAGGGGGCAATTTAGCCTGCTACTTGCCTGATTGAAGCGCTGGCCGGGCCGTTACCATGGACGCTATCAAAAAAGTTTATCTGCTTAAATGTTGCCTGATGGAGGTTGTGATGGTTGGAAGACTGGATGATGCGCTACGCTTCAATGAGACCGCACTTAGCTTGCGCGCCCAGCGCCAGCAAGTGTTGGCTACCAATATTGCCAATGCCGATACGCCGAACTTCAAGGCGCGTGATTTTAATTTCAATTCGGCACTGCAAAATGCGATGGAACGTCCGGGAGCCGGGACGGCAGCGTTGAATATGACCGCGCAGAACCATTTGCGCGGCAATCCAGGCGATGCCAATGATTTCACCTCCGGCGGGGTGGCGCTGCAATATCGTCATCAGGCCCAGGGTAGTATTGACGGCAATACCGTGGATATGGATATTGAGCGCAACCAGTTTATGGATAATGCGGTGCGCTATGAGGCCAGCCTGATGTTTGCATCGGGGCAAATCAAGGGCTTGTTGGCGGCAATTCAAGGGGGGCAATAATCATGTCTTTATTTAGTGTATTCAATGTTTCCGGCTCGGCCCTGTCGGCGCAGTCGCAGCGCCTGAATGTGGTGGCCAGCAATCTGGCCAATGCCGACAGCGTTACCAGCTCCAACGGTCAACCGTATCGGGCCAAGCAAGTGGTGTTTGCGGCCGAACCGGTTGATAGCAGTGGTGCTACCGGGGTCAGGGTGGCGGGGGTGGTGGAAGATGCGACCGCGCCACAATTGCGCTATGACCCGAAACATCCGCTGGCCGATGAAAAAGGTTATGTGGCAACACCGAATGTGAACCCGATTGAAGAAATGGTGAACATGATGTCGGCTTCGCGTTCGTATCAAACGAATGTCGAAACCATGAATGTTGCCAAAACTTTGATCTTGAAAACCCTCACGATTGGACAATAATGAAACACCTTGCTGGCCTGCTCAGCATAATATGAAGGGAATTCCACCATGGATGCAGTGAAATCGAGCACCGCCGGTAGCGCCTTGCAAAGCCTGACTGGCGGCACCAGCACATCGGACACGCAAAAAGCGGCCGAAGCGCAGGATCGCTTCCTGAAGTTGCTGGTGACGCAAATGCGTAACCAGGATCCGTTAAATCCGCTCGACAATGCTCAGGTCACGTCGCAGTTGGCGCAATTGTCTACCGTCAGCGGTATCGACAAACTCAATACCACGGTCGAAGGATTGCAATCGAGCTACCAGGCCAGTCAGGCCCTGCAATCAACCAGCCTGATCGGCCGTGGTGTGCTGGTGCCAGGCAATAGCGTTACGCTGGCCAATAGCCAGGCGGTGCTGGGGGTGGAAATGACCGAGCCAGCCGATAACGTCAAGGTGGTGATTCGTGATGCAGGCAAGCGGGTTTTGCATACCGTTGATCTGGGGCCACAAGATATCGGCACCCAGCCACTGGCCTGGGACGGCAAAGATGATGCGGGCAATAAAGTTGCCGATGGCAAATATACGATGGAAGTGGTGGCGGTTCGCGGCGGTGTCGCTGTGGCTGGTGCCAATCCGCTGGCGTTTGGTCAGGTCGGCAGCGTTTCGACCGGGGCGCAAGGCGTCAAAATTAATGTGCAAGGACTGGGGGCACTCGATTTTGCCTCGGTCAAACAAGTTTTGTAGCATCACGCTTTTTAAAATATTTCCCATTTATTGCCGACTAAAAATACCAGGAGAACATCATGAGTTTCCAACAAGGACTTTCCGGCTTGAACGCCGCCGCAAAATCACTGGACGTGATCGGCAATAACGTGGCCAATGCCAGTACCGTGGGTTTCAAGCAGTCGCAAGCCCAGTTTGCTGACGTGTACGCCAATTCGCTCACCGGTGCCGGTGGCAATCAGGCCGGGATTGGTGTCAAGGTGGCACAAATCGCCCAGCAATTTACCCAGGGTAATATTTCTTCGTCGAATAATCCGCTTGATCTGGCCATTAACGGCGGCGGATTTTTTCGCCTGACGTTTAATGGCACGGCGCAATACTCGCGCAATGGTCAGTTTCAACTCGATAAAAATGGTTTCATCGTCAATGCCCAGCAAGCCAAGCTGACAGGTTATCAGGCCGATACGCTCGGTGTGCTCTCAACCGGTGCGCCAGTGCCATTACAAATTAATACCTCCGATCTGGCCCCTAAAGTAACGACCAAAGTGGCGGCGGAAATTAACCTCGATTCGCGAAATGTCAATCCGACCGGTGGCTTGTTTAATCCGGCGGTGCCAACCAGTTATAACAGCGCAACGTCGATCAACGTCTACGATACATTGGGTAATGCGCACGTGGTGCAAACCTTTTATGTCAAAACCGCGCCTTCCAACTGGGATGTGTATATCACCAGCGACGGTGTGGAAGTATCAAAATTAAAGTCAACTGAAGACTATACCAACGCCATTGCGGCGGCGGCCCAGCCGCCCGATCTGGCTGCGGTTACCGCTGCCTTGCAAACCACGGCCACGACCAATCTGGCTACTGCCAATCAGGCTTTGGTCGATGCCAATGCTTTGACGGGGGGGACACCAGCACTTGATGCCATTAAAAACAAGGCTATTAGTGATGCCAATACCGCCATTGTCAAAGCCAATTCGGAAGTGGCGGCGGCGGCGGCGGCCGTGACCGAAGCGGCCGTGGTGGGCGCTACCGCCGCCAGTGTGATCAAGGCGGCAGTCGATGCCACGCCAGCAGCACGCCAGGCCAATCTGTCATTTACCGCACTCGGTGCGCTTGACGCACAATCGGTCTTGAGTCAGCCATTTCGGATCAGCTTGCCAATTCAACCGCCAACCGGTGCGGTCAGTCCACTCACCACTGAATTGAACTTTACCAATACCACCCAGTTTGGTTCCAACTTCAGTACCAATAAACTGACTCAGGATGGCTACACCGCAGGCCGTTTGTCCGGCTTTAATACCGGTTCCGACGGCATCATCCAGGCACGTTATTCCAACGGCCAGTCGAACGTGCTGGGACAGGTGGTGTTGGCCAACTTTGCCAATCCGAATGGCCTGTCGCCCCTCGGCAATAATTCCTGGGTGGAAACTTCCACCTCGGGCGCACCGCTGGTCGGGGTGCCCAATTCCGGGCCGCTGGGGGTGATTCAGTCTTCGGCGACCGAAGATCCCAACGTCGATCTGACGGCAGAACTGGTCAGCCTGATCACGGCGCAGCGGGTGTATCAGGCCAATGCGCAAACCATTAAGACCCAGGACTCGGTGCTGCAAACGCTGGTGAACTTGCGTTAATCCCGCGCTTTTGATCATGCTGATCATTTGCCTTGATTTGATTTGATTTTTTCGGGAGAATTCGATGGATCGTCTGGTCTATACCGCGATGACCGGTGCCAAGCACACCATGGAGCAGCAAGCCAATAACTCGCATAATCTGGCCAATGCCACCACCACCGGATTTCGCGCGCAACTCGATTCGTTTCGCGCGGTGCCAGTTATTTCCGATGGCTTGCCCACCCGCACCTATGTGGTCGATGCGACTGCCGGCACCGATTTCACGCCCGGCCAAACCCAGCAAACCGGGCGCGATCTGGATGTGGCCTTGAATGGCAAAGGCTGGATCGCGGTGCAAAGCGGCGATGGTACTGAAGCCTATACCCGCCATGGCAGCCTGAAGGTGAGTGAAAACGGCATCTTGCAAACCCATGATGGCCTGAATGTGCAGGGGGAATCGGGGCCGATTGCGATTCCGCCCGGTTCTTCCATCTCGATTTCCAAAGACGGTACGGTTGCCTCGATTGAATATGGCACCAAGCCCGGTGCTTCCACCATTTTGGGGCGCATCAAACTGGTCAATCCGCCCGAGCAAAATCTGGTGCGTGGTGAAGATACCTTGTTCCGGCAAAAAAATGGGGTCGATGCCGATGCTGATCCGGGGGTTGAATTGATCGGACGAGCACTCGAAGGCAGCAATGTCAACGTGGTAGAAGCCATGGTGAATATGATCAGCCTGGCGCGTCAGTTTGAAAGCCAGCTCAATTTATTAAAGAATGCCGAGAATAACGCCGCAAAAGCCAGTCAACTCCTCAGTTTGAATTAAGCCAGCAGGGCGCACAATAAACGTATTGTTCACTGCCATCGTGCGGGAGGCTTAAATGATACGTTCACTGTGGATTTCCAAAACCGGTCTGGATGCGCAACAAACCCAGATGGATGTCATCGCCAACAATCTGGCCAACGTCAGCACCGCAGGTTTCAAACGCTCGCGTGCCGTATTCGAAGATTTGTTGTATCAAAACCTGCGCCAGCCTGGCGGCCAGAGTTCGCAGCAAACCACCTTGCCGTCCGGCTTGCAACTCGGTACCGGGGTGCGTCCGGTTGCAACCGAGCGGATTCATACCCAGGGCAATATCCAGCAAACCGGCAATTCCAAAGATGTTGCCATCAATGGCGAAGGCTTTTTCCAGGTCTTGCTGCCCGATGGTGCAACCGCTTACACCCGCGACGGCTCTTTTCAGACCGACAGCAATGGTCAACTGGTCACGGCCAGCGGCTATGTGATCCAACCCGCCATTACCGTTCCCGCCAACGCACTGAGTCTGACCGTGGGGCGTGATGGTACGGTATCGGTGACCACGCCGGGCACTACTGCGGCGACCCAGATCGGTACGCTGCAATTATCGACCTTTGTCAATCCGGCGGGTCTGGAGAGCAAGGGCGAAAACCTGTATGTGGAAACCGGCTCCTCCGGTACTGCCAGCTCCAATACCCCGGGCACCAATGGTTCCGGCGTGTTATCGCAGGGCTATGTTGAAACCTCGAACGTCAACGTGGTGGAAGAACTGGTGAATATGATCCAGACCCAGCGTTCCTACGAAATCAACAGCAAGGCCATTACCACTTCTGACCAAATGCTGCAACGGCTGTCGCAGTTATAACCGAAAGCCTCGCCATGAAAACCGTATTCCTGACTATTTTGGCCCTATCCGCCCTGTGCGGCTGTGCGGTCACACCGAGCAGCATCGTGCATCCACCCCTGACCGCCAAGGCCGAAGCCATGGTGTTGCCACCACCCAAAAGCGGCGCAATTTTCCAGTCCGCCGGCTACCGTCCGCTATTTGAAGACGCCAAGGCGCGCCGGGTTGGCGATACCATGATGATTACCATTGCCGAAAACACCAGCGCAGTCAAAGCTGCTGCCAGCTCCGGCAGCAAAACCGGTGGCTTTGCGGTCACTGCGCCGCCTGTGCTGGGCGTGATCAAATCGTTTGGCACCAGCTCGGTCACGGGCAGTACCTCCAACTCATTCTCGGACAAAGACGCGGAAACCGCCAGCAATACCTTTAGCGGAACCTTGAGCGTGACCGTTGTTGAAATTTTGCCCAATGGTAATTTGCGGGTGGCAGGTGAGAAACAACTGGCGCTCGACAAGGGGATTGAATTTGTACGCCTCTCGGGTGTGGTCAATCCACTCACTATTTCCAGCACCAATACCGTCACGTCCAGCCAGGTGGCCGAAGCACGGATCGAATACCGCACCAATAGCCAGGTTGACCGGGCCAGCATTACCGCCGCACTGTCGCGCATGTTTCAAAGCGTTTTGCCATTTTAGGGCCAGGGAGAATCATCATGAGATTGCCGAAGCTTTGGAAACACTTATATAAGCCGGTGTTGGCTTGCAGCCTGCTGCTGCCGGGTTTGCTGGCGCTGCCGTCGGCCAATGCCGAACGGTTGAAAGATCTGGTGACGATTCAGGGCGTGCGGCACAACCAGTTGCTGGGCTATGGTCTGGTGGTCGGGCTTGATGGCAGTGGTGACCAGACCACGCAAACCCCGTTTACCGTGCAAAGCATTGTCACCATGTTGTCGCAACTGGGGGTGACGCTACCGGCGGCGTCCAGTCTGCAATTGAAAAACGTGGCAGCGGTGGTGGTAACGGCCAGCTTGCCAGCGTTTGCCCAGCCTGGTCAAACCCTCGACATTACCGTGTC
>JBDLSU010000025.1:0-3152 GCA_039799405.1 Pseudomonadota bacterium
GCGTGTGGTGTGCTTGCCATAGGTGGTTTTCATCAGCGTATTTCGCCTGGTGCAATCCACCCGAACGAAAAAAAATGCAAAATCCCCTTGCATCATTTCAATATTTATTGAATAATCGAACCATTGAAACGATTCCATCAACCAAACAAGCCAATCATGAGCCCGACACCCCAATTCATCAGCCCCGCCAGCAAGGCGTTTTCCGAAGATCAGGCCGTGCGTGCGCTGGCAGCACTGGCCCAAACCACACGCCTGCGCATGTTCCGCGCGCTGGTCGTGGCCGGGCCGGAGGGCTTGAACGCCGGGTCCTTATCGAGCCAGCTTGAAATTGCGCCATCGGCACTGTCGTTCCACTTGAAAGAACTCAGCCACGCTGGTTTGATTGAAGCGCGCGCCGAAGGCCGCTTCCAGATTTATACCGCCTGCTTTTCTGAAATGAATGCCTTGCTGGCTTTTCTTACCGAAAACTGTTGTCAGGGTTCGGGCGGTTGCTGCTGATTCCCGCCCCCTTTTTTCTTTTTTTCTTTTACTTTTTTACAGGAGTCCACCATGAAACGCTTCCACATGCACCTGGCCGTCAGCGACCTGGCAAGCAATATCCGCTTCTATTCGCAATTATTCGGTGCCGCCCCGACGGTTGAAAAAGATGATTACGCCAAATGGATGCTGGACGATCCGCGCATCAATTTCGCCATTTCGGCACGCGGTGCCGCACCCGGCGTAGACCATATCGGCATCCAGGTGGAATCCGAAGCGGAACTGGCCGAACTCAAGCAGCGCTATGACGCCGCCGACGCTGCAGCGGTCACCACGGAAACCGGCATGGGCTGCTGCTATATGGAATCGAACAAACACTGGCTGACCGATCCGCAAGGCATTGCCTGGGAAGCCTATCATTCGCTGGCTGAAATTCCGACCTTCAGCAAAGCCGAAGTGCAAGCCGAAGGTAGTGCATGCTGCGCACCGCGTAGCAGCGCCACCAAGGAGAGGGTTGCTCTGAATATTCCGGTGGTAGCGGCGAACTGCACACCGGCTGCCGCAGCAACGGCTGCCGCAGCGCCAACCGCCGCCAAATCCTGCTGCTAAGGAGCGCACCATGTTAACTATTTTGATTTTATGCACCGGCAATTCGGCCCGCAGCATTCTGGGCGAATTTATTCTCAATCATGACGGACGCGGCCAGGTGCAAGCCTTCTCCGCCGGAAGCCACCCGACTGGCCGCCCCAATCCGTTTGCGCTGGCAGCGCTGCAGCAAGCCGGAATTGACCCGGCCGGTGCCGCCAGCAAAAGCTGGGATGTGTTTGCCAGTGCAGATGCTCCGGTGCTGGATCTGGTAATCACTGTCTGCGACAACGCTGCGGGTGAGACTTGTCCATTGTTTTTGGGTCGCGGCACGCAACCGGCCAAAGTGCATTGGGGCTACCCCGACCCGGCCGCGGTGGAAGGCAGTGATGCCGATAAAGCTGCCGCCTTTGCCAGCACCTTGGGCGCACTGCGACAACGGATTGGCAAGCTGCTGGCACTGCAAGCGCACAACCCATTGCAAAATCTGCCCGCAAAAGAACGCGCGGCACTGGTACAGTTGATTGCAGCATGAAGCCGGGCGCACGGGCTTATGCGGCCGAAGCGCTGGGCAGTGCGTTGTTGCTGGCGATTGTGGCCGGTTCCGGCATCATGGCGGAACAACTGGCGCTCGGTAATGTGGCGGTTGCCTTGCTGGCCAACTCGCTGGCAACCGGTGCCGGATTGTTTGTCTTGATCATGTTGTTCGGGCCAATTTCTGGCGCGCACTTCAATCCGGCGGTGTCGTTGGTGGCATGTATGCAAAAGCAGATCGGTGTTTCCACCCTGCTTGGCTATTGTGTGGCGCAGATTGGCGGTGCGGTCAGTGGCGTATGGGCGACCCATCTGATGTTTGACCTGGCGGTGCAGCAAAGCGCGCTCAAGGTACGCAGCGGCGGCAATTTGTGGTGGGCCGAATTTATTGCCACCTTTGGCTTGATTCTGACGATTCAGGGTTTCAGTCGGCGCAAATTGCCACTGGCAAGCTGCGCCGCCATGGTTGCCCTGTATATCGTAGCGGCCTACTGGTTTACCGCATCGACTTCGTTTGCCAATCCGGCGGTCACGCTGGCACGCAGCCTGACCAATACCTTTACTGGCATCCGGCTGGCCGATGTGACCGGGTTTATCGTGGCGCAGTATGCTGGTGCCTTGTGCGCCCTGGCTTGCGCCAAGGCATTGTTTGAAGAAAGCGCGACTCCGGAATAAACCCTGCGGCGCATTGTGACGGACACTGATCAGAATCAGGGGCTGACCAGTGTCAAGCCAACGTCAAGCCAACGTCGCAGCCATGCGCCTGGCACAGTTTTGCGCCAGCGTGGAATCCTGCGCTTCCACCATTACCCGGATCAAGGGCTCGGTACCGGAAGCGCGAATCAAGACCCTGCCACGCTGGCCCAATTCCGCTTCTACCGCCGCTTTTTCTGCCACCAGCGCGGCATTGTCTTGCCAGTTGCTGCCCGCCGCCACTTTGACATTGATCAGGGTTTGCGGAAACAATACCAAATCCTCCGTCGCTTGCGCCAGCGTCTGGCCGCTACGCTTGAGGCCGGACAACACCTGCAAGGCCGAGACAATACCATCGCCAGTGGTATGCTTGTCCAGGCACAGCAAGTGGCCGGAACCTTCGCCGCCCAGATTCCAGCCGCGCTCCTGCATCACTTCCAGCACATAGCGGTCACCCACCTTGGCGCGGGCGAAGCCGATGTTGGCGTGCTGCAGGCGCAGTTCCAGCGCCATATTGGTCATCAGGGTACCCACCACCCCGGCACCTGCGGTCAGTTGGCCAGTGGCGATGCGGTCTTTCACCATCACGTACAATAATTGGTCGCCGTTATAAATTTGCCCTTTGGAATCGACCATGATCAGGCGGTCGGCATCGCCATCGAGCGCAATGCCGACATCGGCATCATGCTGCAATACCGCTGCGGCCAGGGCCTTGGGCGCGGTAGCGCCACAGCCGTCGTTGATATTGAAGCCATTCGGTTGGTTGCCAATCGGCACCACTTCGGCACCAAGTTCGTGGAACACATGCGGCGCGATATGGTAAGCCGCACCGTGGGCACAATCGACCACGATTTTGATGCCGC
>JBDLSU010000026.1:0-2919 GCA_039799405.1 Pseudomonadota bacterium
GGGGCAAAGCGCATTTTCGCTGGCGGTGAATGGCCGTTTCAAGGGGGGGCATATCACGCGCCATTATGGTCGGCCCGATCAACGCCTGCATGCGCTACAGCTTGAAATGTGCCAGTCAACCTATATGGACGAAAGCTACCCGTTTAGCTATCGCCCCGATCTGGCCGGGCAAGTACAACCGCTATTGCAGGGCATGGTACAGGCAGTGCTTGATTGGTGTGCCAGCGGGCAGGGAGCGTAAGCAATGGAAAATAGTGTGTTTGCGCGCAAAGCCTGGTTGCCCGATGGCTGGCGTGACAATGTGCGGCTGGAATGGGATGACGAGGGCAATTTGCAAGCAGTCCAGCCCGATGCGCAAGCCTTGCCTCAGGATGCGGTGCTGGGTATCGTGCTGCCGGGTATGATTAACTTGCATTCGCACAGTTTTCAGCGTGCCATGGGCGGCTTGACCGAAAAAGCTGGCGATGGCCCGGACAGTTTCTGGACCTGGCGCGACCTGATGTACCGCTTCGCGCGCCAGATCACGCCCGAGCACATGCAGGCGATTGCGGCGCAACTGTATGTGGAATGCCTGCGTCATGGCTACACCTCGATTTGCGAATTCCATTATATTCATCGCCAGCCGGACGGTGCCTGGTATCCGCGCAAGGCGCAAACTGCCGAGCGCATCATTGAAGCGGCGCATGCCAGTGGTATGGGCATCACCATGCTGCCGGTGCTGTATAGCTGGGCCAATTTTGGCGAAGTGCCGCTGCGTGAAGAACAATGCCGCTTTGCCACCAATGTCGATGATATTTTGCAATTGGTCGCCAATCTGGAACCACTGCGCAGCCCGCAGGTGGAAATCGGTGCCGCCCCGCATTCACTGCGCGCCGCGTCTACCGGGCAAATCCGCCAATTGCTGCTGGACATGCCACAAGAGCGGCCAATCCACATGCATATTTCCGAGCAAATCAAGGAAGTCAATGATTGCCTGGTCTGGAGCGGCAAGCGCCCGCTGGAATTGCTGGCCGAAAATGTCGATTTGAATGCGCGCTGGTGCCTGATTCATGCCACCCACCTGAGTCGTGATGAAGTGCATATTCTGTCAGAAAGTGGTGCGGTGGCGGGTTTGTGCCCGACCACGGAAGCCAATCTGGGCGATGGCTTGTTCACGCTGCCGCCATATGTGGCGCAGGGTGGGCGCTTTGGTATCGGTAGCGATAGCCATGTTTCCACCAGCCTTGTTGAAGAGATGCGCTGGCTCGAATATGGTCAGCGCCTGAGTTTTCAGCGCCGCAATATGGTGTTCCATGCGCCACAAAAAAACGTGGCCGATTTTATCTGGCAACAAAGCCTGGCGGGTGGCGCGCAAGCCTCGGGCCGCAGCGTGGGGGCCTTGATGCCGGGCAAACGCGCCGATCTGCTGGTGCTGGATGACGAGCATCCGACCCTGTTTGATGCCAGTAATGATGAAATTTTGTCGCGCTGGCTGTTCTGCGGTAACGATAATCTGGTGCGGGATGTGATGGTGGGCGGGCAGTGGCGCGTGCGCGCTGGGCGGCATTATCAACAGGATCAAATCGCCGCTGCCTACAAACAGGCGATGCGCCAGTTGCGTCAGTTTGAGTTGGCAGGGCAGGCACGGGCTTGATTGACCCTGGTTTGACAGGCAAAAGGATTCCCGTATGGCACAATTGATCGCTTTTTCCAACATCACGGCGCAGCCCTGGAAAAATGGCGGTGGTAGTACCACCGAAATCGCCATCGGGCCGCAAGGCGCTGGCTTTAATGACTTTGACTGGCGTATCAGCGTGGCAACGGTGGCCAGTGACGGGCCGTTTTCGCTGTTTGCCGGAATTGACCGCACGCTGGTTTTGCTACAGGGCGCGGGGATGGACTTGCAAACCGATGATGGCCGCATCCGGGCCTTGCGTCCTGATGCGCCAGATTGGGTGTTCCCCGGGGAGTGGCCGGTTATGGCGCGCCTTTGCAATGGTGTTACCGTCGATTTTAATGTCATGACACGGCGCAGTCGCTACCGCCATCAGGTACGGCATCACTCGTTGCCGCATCACCCGTTGCAGAATACTGGTGGCGGCTCAAATGGCGGCTCAAGTGGTGGCTCAAATCAGCCCGGCCAGACAATACAGCTTACGCGCCAGTTGCCACTCACCCTGTTTTTTGTGGCAGCCATCAACGATAATGAAAGTTGCCAATTGGGTGAGCATCAGTTGCGCCGGTTTGACAGCCTGTTGCTCGATGCTAACGACGACGCAGCGCTGATGTTGCAAAGCAGCGCCACGCTGAGCCTGTTGCAGGTTGAACTGGCACCGCTCGCCGCTGGCCTTCAATCAAAGGAGTAGCGTAATGAACTGGGATAGTTTGATCACCAATGTCCACCTGGCTACAATGCAAGCGCCGGATGCGTCTGGTCTACTTGAAAGCGACAGTGGCTATGGCGAGATACGCGATGCGGCGTTGGCTGTGGCCAACGGTCGCATCGCCTGGCTTGGCCCAAAATCTGACTTGCCTGCCGGGGCGAGCGCCAACTTTGAACTCGACGGGGCAGGGGCCTGGCTCACACCCGGTCTGATCGATTGTCACAGCCATATTGTGTACGCCGGTAACCGCAGTGATGAATTTGAAGCGCGGCTGGGTGGGGTCAGCTATGAAGAGATTGCGCGCGCGGGTGGCGGCATCGCTTCCACCGTGCGTGCCACCCGGGCCGCTCTTGAGGACGAGTTATACCGCCAAAGCCTGGCCCGCATCAAGGCATTGCTGGCCGAAGGCGTCACCACCATGGAAATCAAATCCGGCTATGGTTTGAGTCTGGAACACGAAGCCAAAATGCTGCGCGTGGCGCGGCGACTGGGGCGCGAGTTACCGCTGACGGTGCGCACCACGTTTTTGGGCGCGCATGCGCTGCCGCCGGAATTT
>JBDLSU010000027.1:0-4430 GCA_039799405.1 Pseudomonadota bacterium
GATTTGCGCCGGGTGCCCGATGAACTCGGTCTGCCCTTGATCATGAAGCCGCCGCATGAAGGTTCGACCATCGGCATCACCAAGGTGGTGGGGTATTCCGACGTGGCTGTGGCTTATGAAACTGCCGCCAAATACGACGATGTGGTACTGGCCGAAGAATTTATCAGCGGGCGGGAATTTACCGTGGCGGTACTGGGTCAGGGCAAAACTGCCCGTGCCTTGCCGATGATCGAAATCAAGGCCCCGGCTGGCAATTACGATTATCAGAACAAATACTTTACCGACGACACCCAATACCTGTGCCCGGCACCCATCGACCCGTTTCTACGCGAACGCATCGAGGCGATGGCGGTGCAAGCCTATCAGGCGCTGGGTTGTGAGGGCTGGGGGCGCTTGGACGTGTTGATTCGTGAATCCGACCAACAACCGTTCTTTTTGGAGATCAACACTTCGCCAGGCATGACCGGGCATTCGCTGGTGCCAATGGCGGCGCGTGCGGTGGGTATCAGCTATGAAGACTTGTGTGTGGAAATTTTGCGTTCGGCACGCCTGAAAATGTCTGCCGGGAAGGGTTGATTTGTGTGGCATGACATTCGCTTGTTAAACGGCATCGCCAATACGTTGTTGGGTCTGGTGTTGCTGTCGGTACTGGCGAGTGGTGTCTGGTGGCTGGCGCATCGGCCGATGTTTACCCTGCGCCAGATAAAGATTGAAAGCACGGGCAGCGCTGTGGGTGTAAACAGCGGCACAGGGGCGGGCAATAGCGTGGGAAACAGTAACAACACGCAGGAGCAGACGGATAAAGTGAGTGAGTTGCGCCATGTGAATGCCCTGACCATTCGCAGCACCGCACTGCCGCGTCTGCGGGGTAATTTTTTTACTACCGACCTTGACGCTGTGCGCGCGGCGTTTGAAGCGGTGCCCTGGGTGCGACGCGCATCGGTGCGGCGGGAATGGCCAAACAGCCTGATTGTGGCACTGGAAGAGCATCAGGTGTTGGCTAACTGGGGCGAAGATGAAGGGCGCTTGTTGTCGGTGAATGGTGAGTTGTTTACCGCCAACCTGGCTGAAGCTGAAGATGAGATTGCCAAGGACACCAGCCTGCCGCAACTGAATGGCCCGGCAGGTAGTGAAAAGGAAGTATTGGCACGCTATTTTCAGTTGAAACAATGGTTTGCACCACTCAACCTGACCCCGGAAGAAGTGGCACTGTCAAACCGCTATGCGTGGAGTGTGAAACTGAATAACGGCATGAATGTGGAGTTGGGGCGCGATCAGGATGGCCATACCGTGAAAGACCGGGTACAGCGCCTGATTGCGGTGCATCCGAAGTTGATGCAAATGTTGAATGGCAAGATTGATAGTGTGGATATGCGGTATGCCAATGGCCTGGCCCTGAAGTCAGACAGTTTGAGTGCACGCATGGAAGCTGTAAAACCGGGCAAGCCTGGCAAAGCCACCAAAGTGGCGGCCAAGCCAAACCAGAGACGCTAATTTTGCGCAGGCTGATTGAGTTGATTAAGTAGAGAATAATTCCATGACAAAAGACGTGAAAAACCTGATTGTGGGCCTCGATATCGGCACCTCCAAAGTGGTGGCCGTGGTGGCAGAGATCATGCCGGACGGACACCATGAAGTGATCGGTCTGGGACAACACGAATCGAAGGGCCTGAAAAAAGGTGTGGTGGTGAATATTGAAGCCACGGTGGAATCGATTCAGCGCGCGCTGGAAGAAGCCGAGCTGATGGCCGACTGCAAGATCAAAAACGTGTATGCCGGGATTGCCGGTAGCCATATCCGCAGCTTCAATTCCAGCGGTATGGTAGCGATCAAGGATAAGGAAGTCACGGCAGCGGACGTACACCGGGTGATTGAAACCGCCAAGGCGGTGAATATTCCGACTGACCAGCAATTGTTGCACACGGTGCCGCAGGAATTTATCGTCGATAGCCAGGAAGATGTGCGCGAACCGATCGGCATGAGCGGGATCCGTCTGGAAGTGAAGGTGCATATCGTGACCGGTGCGGTCTCGGCGGTGCAAAACATCGTCAAATGCGTGCGCCGCTGCGGGCTGGAAGTGTCGGATTTGATTTTGCAACCGATGGCCTCGGCCGATGCAGTGCTGACCAATGATGAAAAAGAACTGGGCGTGGTATTGATCGACATCGGCGGCGGCACTACCGATGTGGCGGTGTTTTCGGAAGGGGCGATTCGTCACACGGCGGTGATTCCGATTGCCGGGGATCAGATCACCAACGATATTGCAATGGCCCTGCGCACCCCGACTTCGGAAGCGGAAGAAATCAAAATGCGCTATGGCGTAGCGAAACAGGTATTGGCTGATCCGGGTGAAACGCTGGAAGTGCCAAGCCTGGGTGACCGTGGCACCCGCAGCTTGTCACGCCAGGCGCTGGCAGCCGTGATTGAGCCACGGGTGGAAGAATTGTTCAGCCTGGTGCATCAGGTAGTGCGCGAATCGGGCTATGAAGAAGTGCTGTCGAGCGGCATCGTCATCACGGGTGGCAGTGCGCTGATGCCGGGCATGGTAGAACTGGCCGAAGACATCTTTTTGAAGCCAGCCCGGCTGGGTACGCCCGAGTATCGCGGTCAGTTGGCCGATGTGGTGCGCAGCCCGCGTTACTCCACCGTATTGGGGCTGTTATTGGAAGCCAAGAAGCAATATATCCGTGGTCACATCGTGACCCGGCAGGAAGGATCGATTATGGCGGCGTGGCAACGCACAAAAGAGTGGTTTTTAGGGAATTTTTAAAGTTTTCAGGGATTTGCAATCAGTAGTACTGTGGGTTTTTAGTAATTAAATATACAATAGATAAAACGCAGTTTTCAGCCGCTAGACGAACTTACAACCGTGAAGTTTAGCGACTGAAAACAGCACTAGACAGGAGCTTATTATGGAGTTTGATATGGTCGATAACGCAACACAAGGCACCGTGATCAAGGTGGTTGGCGTTGGCGGTGCTGGTGGTAACGCAGTACAGCATATGATTAACAAGGGTATGCATGGCGTCGAGTTCATTACCGCCAATACCGACGCACAAGCCCTGTCGGCTTCGAAAGCGCATAACGTGATCCAAATCGGTGCCAGTGGTCTGGGTGCCGGTATGCAACCGGAAGTGGGGCGCAAGCTGGCTGAAGAAACCCGTGGCCGCATTGAAGACGCACTGCGCGGCGCGCACATGGTATTTATCGCAGCCGGTATGGGCGGTGGTACTGGCACCGGTGCCGCACCGGTGGTGGCCGAAATCGCCAAGGAAATGGGCGCGCTGACGGTGGCGGTGGTGTCCAAGCCATTTTCCTATGAAGGCAAAAAATGCATGGATGTGGCCGAAGCCGGGCTGGACGAACTGGCCTCCAAGGTCGATTCCCTGATCATCATCCTGAATGAAAAACTGGAAGAAATCTACGAAGACGACAGCATGCTGGAATGGTTCCAGCACGCTGACGACGTGTTGAACAATGCGGTGGCAGGTATTGCCGAAATCATCAATGTGCCAGGCCATATCAACGTCGATTTCAACGACGTAAAAACCATTATGGGTGAACAGGGCAAAGCCATGATGGGCACTGCCACCACTTCCGGCGTGGATCGCGCCCGCATCGCGGCCGAACAAGCCATCTCTTCGCCACTGCTGGACGGTATCAACCTGTCCGGCGCGCGCGGCGTGCTGGTCAATGTGACCGCCAGCCGCAGCCTGAATGGTAAAGAAATCAAGGAAGTGATGTCGGCAGTACGTGCCTTTGCCGCACCGGACGCCACCATTGCCCAGGGCATTGCCTACGACGACGCCATGGGTGACAACCTGCGCGTCACTGTGGTGGCAACCGGTCTGGGTAAAGCCAAGAAGAGTGTGCAACTGGTACAAACCCCGATGCTGCGCACCGGCACTGGCCCGATGATGGCGGCCAGTGGTGCAGGTGGCATGGTCGGCGGCATGGCGGGTGGCATGGCGTCGGCACCAGTACAGGGTCAGGCATCGACCAGCAATTCCTTCGATACCATGAAACAGCCAGCGGTATGGCGGCGTGAATCGGCTTCCGAGCAAGTGCGTGCGATGGAAAAGAATGGCATGGAAACCTATGACATTCCGGCGTTTTTGCGCAAGCAAGCTGATTGAGCACGATCCGCTTTGAAAATTCGGCGACCTGATGGTCGCCGTTTTTTTTGGGGCGTGCAGATGTTGTATGAATTTCGGCTTGGCCTTGCCCAAACCGGAAATTGATGTGCCCAAAGTCGGCTTTTTTGCGAGTAAATTATCTTTGTGGCCTTGATTCTGCTAACCTGAACTTTCATAAAAAGAACAGGCAGCCTCTTCCTTTCAACTCATCAACATTTTGGCGGCGCTATCATGTTTGAAGAAATCTCTCATCACGAACATTTGTTGATGGGCCCCGGCCCGATCAACTGCGAT
>JBDLSU010000028.1:0-3497 GCA_039799405.1 Pseudomonadota bacterium
CGCACATATAGCTGTTGTTGGCCAGATGGCGGTTGAGCACGTCCAGTTGGCGTTTGGCCTCCATGGTAAAGCGGTCAATGCAATATTTGATCTTGACGGGCGCATACACGTAAAAATGGCCGAAGCCGCCACCCAGATAAGGCGCGCTCCCCATTTGCCAGAATAACCAGTTCATGCATTCGGCGCGCTTGGCCGGGTCAGGCGGGATTAGCGCGCCGAACTTTTCTGCCAGGTGCAGCAGGATCGAGCCGGATTCAAACAAACGCACCGGCGTGTCGCCGCTGCAATCGTGCAGGGCCGGGATTTTTGAATTCGGGTTGACTTCGACAAAGCCACTGCCAAACTGATCGCCCTCGTTAATGTTGATCAGCCAGGCATCATATTCCGCGCCAGTGTGCCCCAGTGCCAGCAGTTCTTCCAGCATCACGGTGACTTTGACGCCATTGGGGGTTGCCAGCGAATACAGTTGCAATGGATGTTTGCCCCGGGGTAAAACCTTGTCATGGGTGGCCCCGGCGATGGGTCGGTTGATTTTGGAAAATGCACCACCGTTTTCGGCGTCCCATTGCCAGACTTTGGGTGGGGTATAGGTCAGTTCATCGGACATTTTGGCATCCTTGGTAAGGGGGAAGGGGGGAATTGGAAGTGGAGGGGATCATAGCATAAACAGCAATCGGGCTTTTTGCGCGCTGGGTTCTGGCAGGCTTGAGCAGAATGGGGCAAATGTGCTGCAAATTCGCTGCAAGTTCGCTGCAATTATCCAGCATCGCAAATGCTTCTTTAATCCCAATTCACATAATGCTGCAACATCCAGCGCAATCCCGTACTTACATCGCCGCTATCATAGGTCGCCACCATCATTTGGTCATACTCCTCCGCTGCCTTGGCTGGCACCGAAAGGTAATAGTAGCCATGTGTAAGTAAAGCGTGATTCATCATCGCCCGAGCGCAGCGTTTGTTGCCATCAAAAAAGAACTGATTGCGCGCTGCCCAAAAGTGGTAGAGCAGGGCGCGCTCTACCGGGTGTTCAATCGTTTGCAGGCATGCCATGCCGTCATCCCAGATCGGCTGCAAACTGGCAGCGGCGGGCGGCTTGTGACGGGTGCCGCTGATGCCTACGTCGCTGTTGCGAAATTCCCCCCAAACCAGCGCTTCTTCGCGTGCGATGCGTGCATGCAGGGCGCGTGCGAGCGCGCCGTCCCACGGTTCACCGAGCGACGCTGCCAGATGCTTTAAAGTCGCATGCTGGTTCATGGCTTGAACCATGTCGCCCGCATCCGCATCGGCAATGCGCGCGCCGTCCAACAATGATTGCACCTGTACGAACGAAAGCGGATTACCTTCCAGCCAGGTGATGTCGTAGACATACTGCGCCATCATTTTCTTAAGCATAAACGCAGGTTTGCGCGGCTCGATAGCTGGTTTGGGCCAATCGATGTCGTTCGAAGTCATAGGCGTCTTTTATGGTTGTAAAAATCCATCCAAATGTTCGTATTTTATTTTTCTTTGTTATCGGATTTGCCAATTGATATGGTAAAAATTTCGTTTTGTTTTATTATTCTGTAGCTTTGTTTGCCATCACGAAAATAGGCATTATTCGGCGTCAGTAAAAGCAATTTCCCTTCGTGAATTACTTTCTCCGGGTGTTCTGTACTAAATACCTTTGCATGAACTCCACCGCCGACATTGAAACCAAGGAGTGCAGTGCTGATCAGATCTGCTGTTATTTCTGTATTGAAGGCTGGAATGGTTGCACTGATGAAGATAAGGAAAATTGGTGGTTTCCAATCAGTCATCTTTTTGAATGTGTTTCCGCCAACGAAAGAGCAAGCAATAGAGATAAAAAGAAATCCAAGCAAACTGAAAGAAATTAGTCGAATTCCTTGATTTTCTCTGGTTCCTGCAAAAAGTAAAAGCAAATGAAATCCACATGAAACTATTAACATTGAGTATGTCCACCACCAGTATTTGTTATATTTGTTGGGCTGGGGTTTCGAATATTCTATGCAAGCCTTTTTGAATAAGAAAAGAAAGCCCCATAAGTGAAAAGATAATGCCATTAACACGATTAATAGAACGAAAAAAAACGTCTTTAATCCAAAAACACCATCAGAGAAAAAATCGTAGGAAAAGAATTTTTCGTGAAGCATATAAATTACAAAGAGATAAATTGGAAAAAAAGCAAACCACATTCCCGTAAGAACGCTGACAAGAAGTCGGATTCCAATTGTGGGTAAAGTTGTGGTTGATATTTCCGGAGGGGTATTGGGTGGAGGTTGGTAGATTCGCCTCGTTAAAATTAAAATAATTTTATTTTTTATGGATGTGATTTTATTCATTTTATTTGGCTGATTTTCTTAGTTTTTTTTGATAATTTAAATAAAACATAGGAAATTAATAATGCCCAGCCAACGAACCAACCACCATTACAAATGAATGCATATATCCCGCTTCCCAAATATGAACCCTCATCAGCGAGGATTCGGAAAACAATGTGATCTTCTTTTTCGTCCTTGATAAGGATCTTGTTATCGTTGGAAGGTATTGACCTTGCTACAAGTTGAACCGTAGGATCATCTGTATAACGAATTTCAACGGTGAAAAATTTTATTGAAGTGAGTAATACTGCAAACAAAAAAAGAACCAAACTGGTAATAATTGTTTTATTTTTGAGTTGGTGCATTTAAATTGCACTCCTTTCTTAAACCATCCAGTTCAGCGATCAAAATGTTTCCTGGGCAGGTGCGTTCGTCACCATGTGCTGCCGCAAATTCGATATGTCCACCCAGATATTTTATGGTTGGAAAGTTCAATTTGAGCGTTGTAATAAGTGATTTGAGCTTTTGCAAGTGGCTCTTGTCCAATACATCATCGTCAAAATCCCACCATTGCTGATCGTAGTCACCCAGCATCAGAACGCCGATTTTCCCGGTATTGGCAAGATGGACATGCGAACCCTTATACAGGATTGATCGGCCTTCATAGATCATGCCAGCAGGGTGTACCAGGTAGTGATACCCGACTTCATCCCAGCCATTATCATTCATGTGTTTGCGCTCAATTTCTTTCGGGTCTTTGCTGCCATGGTTGCCAGAATGATGAATGACGATGGCGTTATAGTCCCAGTCTGCTTCAAGCTTGGAAATTTGAGGTGTTTGGGCACCCCAATCACTTCGCTTTGTCATGCTATGGGCGCGGATAATGGCGTCCCTGACTTGCTCCTTGGTGTTTTTCTTGCGTTTTGGCGTGAGCCAACCAAGCACGTGCAGGTAATCGTGTTGGGTTTTGGTTACCTTGTTAAGGGTCGGCCAATTCTGATCCAGGCTAACAAACGATTTGGCATCACCTTCCAAAAATATCGCAACGTGGCCGTATCCGCGTCCGGCACCTTTTCCCCAAATGACGATGTCGCCTCTTTGTGGTACCCCTTGGGGCGTGTTGGCAACGCGGTCGAAGCTGCTGGTTACATAGTTATCCCAAATCATCACTGCACCATT
>JBDLSU010000029.1:0-4320 GCA_039799405.1 Pseudomonadota bacterium
TCCGCCTTCGCTGCGCGCCAAAATCAGCTTCACCCCGGCGTTGCCTGAGCAATACACCAAGTTTATGGCCGGTGCGCCGATGGGTTCGATTTCCAAAGTGCATGCCATTTTCGACCGCGCATTCTGGCGCGAAGAATGCTGGAGTGGTAGCGCCGCCAGCAATGCCAAAACCTGCGAATTTATCGCCGACAGTTCGCCACCGTGCGGGGTGCCGGGGATTTTGACTTCGTTTATTGCCGGAGACCGCAATCTGGAACTGATCAACCAACCCGAGGAAGCAGTGAAAAAACTGGTGCTGGACGAATTTGCCCAGTTCTTTGGCCCGCAGGCGGCGCAACCGAAGGAGTTTGTCTGGGTCAAGTGGCAAAAAGAAGAATGGACCGGCGGCGCGTTCACTGCCTTCATGAAACCGGGCACCTGGACCGGCAGCGGTGCCGATGGCTGGCGCAAGCCGATTGATGGCATTTTCTGGGCCGGGACGGAAGCGTCTGACCGCTGGCCGGGCTATTTTGATGGTGCCATCCGGGCCGGAAAAATGGCCAGCCTGGCGGCGCTGGAAAAAATGCTGCTGGAGCAGGAAGAGGCTTGCGCTGCCTGAGTGCGGACAGGTTTGATTTGCCCGTGGCCTCAGGTGTGCAAGGCCTGGCATTGCGACGCCAGCTCACGCAGGCGCTGGCGTAAGGCCGCTGGGGCCAGCACTTCAACTTCCGGCCCCAGCCCCAGCAACATCAGCGCGGCTTGTTCGATATTTTCTACCGGCAGCTCAAGCGCTTGCCAGGCGGACGCGGTGTAGTTGGCTTGGCTGGCTTGGCTGGCTTGGCTGGCTTGGCTGGCTTGATTGGCTTGGTTGACTTGGTTGACTTGGTTGACTTGGTTGGCGTTCTCGCCTGCCTTGTCATCACCAGCAGATGCAGGCAAGGCCGCCACCACTTGCGCGGCCCAACTGCCCAGTGCTGCAATTCTTTGCAAGCCCTCGGGTGAAGCGCGCAAGCTGGCCTGCATTGGCCGCAAACCGTGTTCAAATTGCTCCATGGCAGTATGCCAGTAGCTGGCCAGATCAAAATCGGGCGGGCGCTCAAAGCCTTGCGCCAATACCTGCAGCGCACTGATATGCATCACCTTGAAACTGCGGATTTTGGCAGCGGAACTGACACGGCTCTGGCTGTTGGCGACCAGATACCAGGCCCCGGCCTTGAGCACCAGACCGAGCGGTTCCATTTGCCATTGGCGCACCCCACTCCAGCTTTGATAGGTCAGCGCCAGCCGTCGTTGATCCAGCATGGCACGCGCAATCAGCGGCAAATCCGGCAATTCCGGTAAGCTGGACTGGTTGCGATACCAGTCATGGTTATCCAGATGAAAACAATTGAGCATATTACTGCTACCCGCGCGCAAACCAGGCGGCAACCCTGCCAACAGCTTGCGGTGCGCCTGGCTGGCGGCGCGCCCCAAACCCAGTGCCAGCGCCGGGCCGGGCAAACCGATCATCGACAGTGCTTCGGCCTCTTCACTTTCAAAACTGTTGATTTGACTCTTGTAGCCCGCCATTAACTGGAACCCACCACCCGGCCCGCGATCACTTTGCACCGGAATCCCGGCGCTGCTGAGTTCATCAATATCGCGATAAATGGTGCGCAGCGATACTTCAAATTCCGCAGCCAGCGCCTCGGCGGTGACACGGCCACGTAATTGCAGCAAAATCAAAATCGAAAGCAGACGACTGGCGCGCATAAAATTCGGAGTGTGAAATAAATCCTGACAGGATTTGTCAGTAATAGCTGCCTATCATAGCCTTATTCACCGTTACGGTGTTCACTTTGAGGAGAAAAGCATGAGCGCACATCAATCCCAACGTAGGGTCCTTCTGCAAACCGCTGCCGGTCTGGCGGCCAGCCATCTGGCGAGCACATCCAGCGCGGCCACCCCGACCAGCGGGGCAGCCAGCAGCAGCCCGCGCCAATGGCATGGCAAACCGGGCGAGTTTGATTTTCTCAGTGGCGAATGGAAAATCAAACACCGCCGCATCGATCAGCCGGGCAGCAAAGTGTGGAGTGAATTTGAGGGCGAAGCTACTTGCTGGAGCATTTTGGGTGGCATAGGCAGTATTGAAGAACTGCGCATTCCGGCACGCAATTTCAGTGGCATGGGCTTGCGCCTGCTGGATGTCAAAAATCAGCAATGGGCCGATTTTTGGGTCAATGCCAAGCAGGGGGTGTTGACGCCACCGCCGGTGATCGGTGGCTTTGAAAACGGAGTCGGGCTGTTTCTTTCAGACGAAGTGGAAGACGGCAAAGCCTTCAAGGTGCGCGGCATGTGGGACAAAATCAGCGCGCGCGCCTGCCGCTGGCAGCAGGCGGTATCGCATGACGGCGGGGCCACCTGGCAAGACAACTGGATCATGGACTGGCAACGGGTAAAGTAAATTCACCCGGCAGGCATTTGACGCAAATTTGATTGCGGCTGGGTGGTGGCAATGCCTGGACAACCCGGTCGAACACCGCTTCATGCCCGCCAAATGCCGCTATATCGCCAACAAAAACTATCAGCCACCCGAGCCGCCGCCATTGAATTAATATTGCTGGCACGGGCCACATCCCTGTTGCGGTGTGTTGTACCAAATCGTTGTCAAACCGAAACACCCATGCTACAGTCAGTCATCCCGATCAAACGAGTTTGACCCAACCATGCCGCCTGCCGCCGCCCCCAAGTCTGCCACCAAGGCTGCCTCCACTCCTGCCAACCAGACTGGCCCAGGCGCGCCGCACAGCGAAGGCGGGCGAATTGCGATTCGCGGTTTGCATGGGCAAGTACTGCATGCCTTGTACCGCGTGCTGCGCGCCGATCCCCCCTTCACCGTGCTGACGCTGGAACCAGACGAAGGGGGTGACAAGTTTGATTACACCTGGGATGACGCGGCGGGTGGGCGTTATGCCGTGCAAGTCAAAACCAGCATCAACAAATTTGGTAAAAAAGAGGCGCAAAAATGGGCCGGGGAAATGGCCGCGCAACGCAGCACGCGCCAAGCGACCCTGTGTTTGCTGGGTGACCATGCGGCGACGTTAAAAACCGACATGATTTTCCACGGCGTGCGGCTGGAATTTAAGCAGCTTGATCTGGCCATGGATGCCGACGCCATCGCGTATCGTTTGACGCAGTTCATCGCAAGCCGGGCCGAACCCGCCAGCTTACTTGCCGGGATGGTTGGCGATGCCCTTTGCGGTCGATTAATGCACAAGGCAAGAGAGGGCAAAACCTGGACGCGGGAAGAATTGGCTGCGTATTTGCAGCAAGCCATCGCCAATGCGCCGCTCGCAGGGGTGCGCACGGACGTGCAGCGCCTGACCGCATATGTGCCCACAGACCTGCCGGGGCGCACACCCGAGCTGGTGCGCTTGCGGGCGGCTTGGGCGCGTGCGGGCGCATATGCAAGCACCAGCGCAGGCACGCATGCGAGCACAAGCACCAGCTCCAGTTCAAGCCCCACCACTCCCCCCATCGTCGCCATCATCGCCCTCGGTGGCGAAGGCAAAACATCTTTGCTGGCGCACTGGATGGCCGGGATGCAAGCAAGCGGCTGGCAAGGCGCGCAAGCCGTGTATGCCTGGTCGTTTTACAGCCAGGGTTCCAGCGAGCAAAGCGCGAGTAGCGCTGACCTGTTTTTGCACGACGCCCTGGTGTTTTTTGGCGAAACCAACCTTGCCAACAGCAACGCCAGCGCCTGGGACAAAGGCAAAAAATTGGCCGAATGCTGCACGCGCCTGCGTACCCTGTTGCTGCTCGATGGCGTAGAACCGCTGCAATACCCGCCCGCTTCAACCATGCGCGGGGAACTCAAAGACAGTGGCTTGCTGGCCTTGTTACGCGGTTTGGCGGCGCGGCAAACCGGTTCGCTATGCGTACTCACCAGCCGTTACGCCTTACCGCAAATCGAAGCGTATTGCGAACAAATCGACCTGCCGCATTTGCCCATGGAAGCCGCCGTGGCCCTGCTGCGCCAGCATTGCGCCATCGGCAGTGAACAGGATTTTCAGGACGCGGTGCAGGAAGTGCACGGCCATGCGCTGTCGCTCAACATCCTGGCGCATTACATTGCCGAAGCACACGATGGGGACATCCGCCAGCGCGATTTATTGAACTGGAAAAAGGCCGACAGCGAAGAGCGCCACGGCCACGCCTTTCGCGCCATGGCGGCGTATCAGCGCTGGCTGGAACAAGGCGACCCGCCAGCCAAGACAGCAACCCCGGCCACCACCTCAGCCCCCCCGCCCCACAACCAGCGCGCGCTGGCTTTACTGTACGCGCTATGCCTGTTCGACCGCC
>JBDLSU010000030.1:0-3043 GCA_039799405.1 Pseudomonadota bacterium
GATGCCGGGGCAATGTGGCGCTACTGCTTCCACCAGCGGCAGGAAGGTGGCATCAAACAATAAAAACTGGTCTTCGGCGTGGTTGACGATGTAAGCAATTTGTTCAGGGAACAGGCGCGGGTTAATGGTATGCATCACCGCCCCCATGCCCGATACTGCGTAATACGCTTCGAGGTGGCGGTAGCCGTTCCAGGCCAGGGTGGCAACCCGGTCACCCAGCACCACACCGAGTGTACTCAAGGCCTTGGCCAATTGGCGCGAACGGGCATGACAATCACGGTAGGTATAACGGTGCAAATCCCCTTCCACCCGGCGCGAGACGATTTCTTGCGAGCCATAATGGCGATCTGCAAATTCGATAATGCTTGAAATCAACAAAGGTTGATCCATCATTTGGCCCATCAGCGGGCTTTGGGGTAATGCGGCCATGCGGTGCTCCTTGATTTATACCTGAGGGGAAATTGTTTGCTATCGAGCATTGTAGGGGGACGTAAGACGGTATCTGGCAATCTCTGTCACAATAGCGCTTTTATGTGGTTTTCTTGCGACTTATGAACCAGTCTTCCCCCCCGTCTAAGCAACCTAGCAGCCTTGACACCACAAATTTGCCAGGCAGCAACTGGCAAACCGAAACCCTGCCCTTCAATGCCGATGCAATCAACAGCTTCGCCAGCTTGCCCGCAGCGTTTTATACCCGCTTGCAAGCCACGCCCTTGCCGCAGCCGAAGCTGGTTGCAGCCAGCAGTAAAGCGGCAGCTTTAATTGGCCTGACACCGGCCGAATTTGAACGGGACGCTTTTGTGCAAGCCTTTATCGGCAACCAATTGCCCGCCAGCGCCCAGCCTTTGGCGGCCGTATATTCCGGCCACCAGTTTGGTGTCTGGGCCGGGCAACTGGGTGATGGCCGGGCGATTTTGCTGGGCGATATACAACACCATGGCCAGCGCTGGGAAATGCAATTGAAGGGCGCGGGTCAGACGCCGTATTCACGCATGGGCGATGGTCGCGCCGTGCTGCGCTCCTCGATCCGCGAATTTTTATGCTCCGAAGCCATGGCCGCGCTCGGCATTCCCACTTCACGAGCCCTGAGCGTGATCGGCTCCAGCCAGCACGTAATGCGTGAACAGCCGGAATCGACCGCCGTGGTAACCCGCATGGCACACAGCTTTGTGCGCTTTGGTTCGTTTGAACACTGGTATTACCGCAAACAACCAGAACACCTTAAAACCCTGGCTAACTATGTGTTGCAACAGTTTTACCCGCATTTGCTGCCCCTGCCCAATCCCTACCGGGCTTTATTGATCGAAATAACACAGCGCACCGCCGAACTGGTGGCGCACTGGCAGGCGGTGGGTTTCATGCATGGGGTACTCAATACTGACAATATGTCCATTCTGGGCATAACCCTGGACTACGGCCCGTTTGGCTTTATGGAAGCGTTTGACCCCAACCATATTTGCAACCATACCGACCAGCAAGGGCGTTATTCGTATGCCATGCAACCGCAAATCGGCTACTGGAATTGCTGTGCGCTGGCGCAAGCGATGTTGCCATTGATCGGCTCGATAGAAAGCACCCAGACCGCATTGGCTGGCTATGAAGCCGCGTATGGCAATAAAATCAGCCAGCTTTGGCACGCCAAACTGGGCTTGCAGCAAAAACTGCCGGGCGATGATGACTTGATCCAGGATTTGCTCGGCATCATGGCACAAAACGCTGTTGACTTCACCCTGTTCTTTCGCCGCCTGGGTGATTTCCACATCACCGCGCCCGCTGCAGACAGCGCCCAGGATGCCCCCTTGCGCGATTTATTCATCGACCCCGCCGCCTTCAGCCACTGGGCCAGCCAATACCGGCAACGGCTGCAACAAGAAAATAGCCAGGATGGCGCGCGACAGATTACAATGCACGCGGTTAACCCGAAATACGTCTTGCGCAACTACCTGGCCCAAGTGGCGATAGAGAAAGCGCAAAACGGCGATTTTTCAGAAGTGCAACACTTGCTCGCCCTATTGGAACGCCCTTTTGATGAACAGCCTGACCAACAGCGCTACGCCCAATTGCCACCTGACTGGGCCAGCCATCTGGAAGTGAGTTGTTCATCCTGAACCGCAGACAATGCCCGATAAGCCAAGGACAATACGTAAAACCCAAATAGCCCGGATTAATCACCCAAGCAAAATAACCGACCATAAAAACCATTACCCCTACCGCACCTTCACCACCATGAGCCAACAGAAAATAGTCAAAACTGATGAACAATGGCGCGCCCAACTCGACAGCATGTCGTACCAGGTAACGCGCCATGCCGCCACCGAACGCGCCTTCACCGGCCGCTTCTGGGATCACCACGAAACTGGTATCTACACCTGCGTCTGTTGCAACACACCGCTGTTTGCCTCCGATGCCAAATTCGATTCCGGCTGCGGCTGGCCCAGCTATTTTGCAGCCTTGAACCCCGAACATGTGCGCGAAGTGCGCGACCTGAGCCATGGCATGGTACGGGTCGAAATCATTTGCAATGTGTGCGATGCGCATCTGGGCCATGTGTTCCCGGATGGCCCACCGCCAACTGGCCGCCGTTACTGCATTAATTCTGCCTCACTGGCGTTTACTCCTCTCTCTGATATGGCGGGCACCTGATGAAATTTCTGTTCGATTTTTTCCCGGTATTACTGTTTTTCGCGGTGTATGAATGGGGCGATCGCTACAAAAGCGCGGCCCAGAGTCTGGCACAAAGCACTCTCGGCAGCCTGGTGAATGGCGGCGTGGTCAGCCCCAGCCAGGCCGCGATCATGCTGGCAACAGTGGCGGCGATGCTGGCCACACTGTGCCAGATCCTGTATCTGGTGGCAAAAAAACGCAAGATCGACGGCCTGTTGTGGGCTTCCGCTGGCGTCATTACCGTAATGGGCGGCATGACCATTTACTTCAACAATGAAAACTTCATCAAATGGAAACCCACCATTTTGTACTGGTGTACCAGCGCCATGTTCCTGATCAGCCAGTTAGTTTTGAATAAAAACCTGGCACGCAGCATGAT
>JBDLSU010000031.1:0-2540 GCA_039799405.1 Pseudomonadota bacterium
TTAAAGCGGGAATGGCTTACACAGTGATATTTCCCCGCGGCCGCTGGGCCATGAACGCACGCAAATTAGAATTGCACATCATCAAACCTTGCCAGCATGCGCCAACCCATTGGAAGGCCGTGGCGATATCGCCGCCGTTTCCAGATCAAAACAATCGCGCGCGGTGTTGGGGAAGGCCTGAATAATCGCTTGCCTCACTTCGGCCACGCCCTCAAAAGCTGCCATCCAGATGCTAAAAAAACCGGCACTGGCCGCTTCACTGGCAATGCGTCTGGCGTTGGTTTCGCCCTTGGCATAATCACTTCTTGCATCTTTGGCTTGAATCCAGACTTGCACTCGCTGGCTCAGGCGCTCCAGGGCTGAAAATAAATGGCTTTCGTCCCACGCCTCAAGTTCAAAGCGATTCAGGGCCACCAGTTCCAGCATGGCCTGTGCCAAATTGGCGGCAGGGGCGTCGGGGGCCAACGCTACTTCCACCATGCCATTTTCGGCATAGCTGAATGCAGCAAAGGTATTGTCGCGATCCGGCAGCAATATTTGATCGCATGCCACCAGCTTGGCGAGCTTGGCCGAATTGCAATTGACACAGGCCAGCAAAAAATTGTGCCAGTCAGTTTGCAGATGCGGAAACAGCGATTGCGCCAGAATGTGTTCCACCGCCAAACCGGTAGCGATGCGGCGCTCGCAATAGCAGCAATAAGCGCCAAAGCGATTGACCAGATCTTGCTTGGCATGGCGGTAATCATCATAGCGTTGAGGCGCGGGGCCACGGTCAAGTGGGCGCATCTCAAGCACCATCGGCGAGAATGCCTTTGCGCTCCAGCAAGGCAGTATAGGCCGGGTTGTCGCTGAAAGGGGCCAGCTTGGTGATGAGTTCTTGCTGGATTTGCGCGCGCCGCTCCGGGGGCGCGGTTTTGGATTCGGCCACCAGCGCCATATAGGCGCGCGCCACATCCAGTTTGGCCTGATAACGCGGGCTGCGGTCAGAATCGGTCACGTCCATGATCAAGCGCGCAATTTCTTCCAGCGTTTTACCACCGGGATCGATGCTGACATCCCCATCGAGCTTGATCAATTCACCCTCTCGCGCAGTCTGGATAATGAAAGGCGAATGGGTGGTGGCGATGAACTGGATTTCCGGAAACAGGCGGCGCAAATCTTCAATCACATGGCGCTGCCACCTGGGATGCAGGTGTAAATCCAGTTCGTCGATCAGGACGATGCCCGGGGTCTTTAGCAGCACGTCTTTGCCCAGATGCGGATTGAGTTGCGCGGCCTTCCAGGCAATATCACCAATCATGGCGAGCATATTGCGTTGGCCGTCACTCAAGGCGGAAAAAGGCAGGCGCGGCTGGCCTTCGATGTCGATTAACAAGCCAAGCCGCAGATGGTATTCAACTTTGGTGCAGCCTTCGATGGCTTGTTGAATCGCTTGTTTGACGGTGATGAACTGGGTCGATTCGCGACCATCCTGAATCGCCAGTTGTTGCTCGAATGTAAGCCAGTTGAGTAATTCGTCGGAACTACAAAAGGGGGTAATACTGTTTTCATATCCGGCCAGGCGCGAAGCGAACTCATGTGACGCCGAATTAGTGGCGGTGAGCGGTTTGTTTTGTTTGCCAAGCAAATGCTGAAAACTCTGGTTCGACTTCCCCAAATCGTGAAGAGAACCCAGCAATTGCGCTATCGCCAATTCCGTTCGCGCGAAAAACTCCCCGCTCCCGCTTCCTTGCCACAAGCGCCCGGTGCCGTAATATGAAATCAATGGCAAACTGACATTATTTTGATCCTCCCTCTGGATCTTTTCTGCCAACCATTTGATATTTTCAGCCTGACTACTCGCGGCATCCTCACGCTCCAGATGCCGCGTCCAGATCAGTGATTGCCCGGCGGCGACGCCATGTGCTTCTACCAGGACCGGAAGCTGTTTTTCAATACGCGCAGTATCACCAAAATCCAGCACCACCAAGCGCGCATCTTCTTCGGTAATGGGTCGGTCAGGATAACCATGCACGCCCAAAAACCAGCTCCCCGCCGCCACTGCCAAGGCATCCAGCGCACTGGTTTTTCCCTTGCCGTTTTGCCCGATCATCAAATGAAACGAGCCATTGCCAACCGCATTCGCGGCTTGCGGAAACTCAAAAGTTCGATCTTCAAAACCCTTGAAGTTTTTAACGGTCAGTTTATTGATGCGCACGATATGCTCTTTTCATCTTGATTACTAAAACTGGCAACAGCTTTTTCGCTGCAAAAGCCGGGACATTCTACCACTACAAGAATTAATGGCTGCCAATTCCGGCCCCAGCTTGCCTGCTTGATTCGTGTCCAAAGGCAGTTGCAGGGTATCGCGAGACACTTGTTTTGGCCTATAATTAGCCGAAATGCTACCCGAAGGAGCCACCATGTCCACCGACGTTGAAACACTGGAACAAGAAGTACTCAAACTCAACAATACCGACCGCACCCGCATTCTGGAAACGCTGATTTCCAGCCTGGATGATGCTGCTGCGATCCAATCAAATTGGATTAACGAAGCCTTA
>JBDLSU010000032.1:0-2967 GCA_039799405.1 Pseudomonadota bacterium
GATTGTCTTGCGCGTTGGCGAGAATTTGGCCATGCGCGGTCTTGGCGGCTGCAAATTTGAACGTGCCAATGAAAAATGGGGCTTTGACGGCGGCGATGGCTGGTCGACGGCCTTTTCGGCCACATTCGAAAAAGGTGCTACCTGGCCAACGCTCGCTGTCGGCAATTATGTCGACCGCAAGCAGGAAGCCTTTCCCTGGGGGTCCTGCACCGACAACTGGCTGCACCGGCCCGGCGCTGAACCCGGCACATTTGCAGCGTCTTTACCGCTCAAACCCAGTTTTTGCGCCCTCTCGATCTTGTTTACCGACTGGAACAGGTCTGGCACGCCAAGCCTGCGCGTCTCCAATGACCGCGAATATTACAAGGGTGGACAGGAGCAGATGTGGATGATGGAGGCGGGCAAACCGCCCGTTTTGCTCACAGAAAAAGACGGCTGGAAGAAGCTGCGCATCTGGGGCATGGGCATTGCCAGCACGGATGTGAATGGCGACAGCTATCCGGATTATTTTTTGACATCCATGGCGGATAACAAGCTGCAATCGCTGGCAGCCCCCGGCCCGGACGGCAAACCGGCTCCAACCTATGCTGATATTGCTTTTGGCAAAGGCGTGACGGCGTTCAAACCCTATATGGGCGATGACTGGCACCCGAGCACCGCCTGGCATGCGCAGTTTGAAGATGTCAATAATGATGGCCTTGCCGATCTGTTCATTGCCAAGGGCAATGTGGCCGAAATGCCGGACTTTGCCAGAAAGGACCCGAACAATCTGCTCTTGCAGGGTGCAGATGGCAAATTTGTCGAATCCGGTGACAAGGCCGGCGTTGCCAGCATGGCGACGTCACGCGGGGCAGCACTCGCCGATTTCAATCTGGATGGTCTGTTGGATTTGGTCGTGACCAATCGCTGGGAATCGGCGCAGGTCTGGCGCAATATGTCCACCGGTCTGGGCCATTTCATCAGCGTGAAACTGTCGGACTTGGGTGCCAATCGTGATGGGATTGGCTCGTGGCTCGAAGTGAAAACCGGCGACAAGGTGCAGCGCCGCGAAATCACGGTTGGCGGGGGCCATGCCGGAGGCCAGATGGGCTGGTGGCATGTGGGTCTGGGTGCCGAGACCAAGGCGGATGTCCGGGTTCTCTGGCGCGACGGAACAGTGGGTGACTGGGAAACGTTGGCAGCGGATCAGTTCTATATCTTGACGAAGGCCAAGAAGTCTGAGGCCTTTGTGCCGGGGGCGAAAGCGAAGGAGTAGTTGCATTCGTGCGATTGCCCCTCATCCGCCCTTTGGGCACCTTCTCCCCGTTAAAACGGGGAGAAGGGGAGTTCGGAGCTTGCCGTTCCCTCTCCCCGCTTGCGGGGAGAGGGTGGCCCGAAGGGTCGGGTGAGGGGCAATTGATTGAGTAGGCCGACTTACCCGAAAGAAACGACCAATCGTTTTTCACCTTCTTCACGCAGCGTCGTCATCGCGTCTTTGAGGATTTCAAGATAATTCGCAAACTCAGATTTGCCTATATCTGGAAACGTTTCGTGCTCAATCCAGACTGTTTTCTCATTGATCCAACTGAGATCATTCAAAAGCTCGTCAAGCGCATCCCAATTCTTACCCCACCAGTTAGGAAATTTCAGATGTTCGCCTAAGACGTCGAAGAGTTGAGCTTTCGATTCAATTGTACTTGGAATGATAATATGGAAAACAGGTTGAGCTAAGTTCTCTAAACGCGATAAAATATCGTCATTTGTTGTCATTTATTTCACTCGAAGCAATCTGAATATCAGAGATTATAAGTCCGGATTGAGGTCGGGATAAACACGCTCAATACACAAGATCAAATCTTGCGCATGACCAATGAGCATCCCTGAGTTATGTACCAGTTTTTCTCTCAAATCAGGTTCTATGATTTTCTTACACATTTCGAATATATTGCTAATCGAAGCCTCATGCTTCAAAACCTCATTTACAATGGCAGTTGCGATTTCCTTGTCCATTGATAGTCCCTGTCGATCCAGTTACTCTTTTTCATTCCAAATCATCCAGATCAGGATATGTTTTGTAAATAGCCTCCAGAATATCTGTTGAAATTCGCCCCATTGCCAAGCCCACCGCCCTGCGCAATTCTTGCATTTCAGCACCCTCCCAGTCTTTTGCCTCTCTGGCGATAAAGCTCAATGAAGCGACAGCATTGAGTGCGTAGGCCTTGGCCGCAATTGCAAACTCTCTTTCCATCTAAAATGTCCCTCTTATTCAACCTGTTTCCAAATTGGTCCTCGATTGAAGGCCAGTAATTTTAATTTGTACAAGAGACAATGTTGCTTTTTACAAAAAAAGCGCCGGGGTTTCCCCCAGCGCTCATGAGTTCAAGTTAAAACACCCGCTTATGCAGCAGCCGTCTTGGACCCCGCCAGCGGCACTTCCGAGATCGTCTTCAGAATCTGCGAGGCGATCTGGTATGGGTCGCCCTGCGAGTTTGGACGACGGTCTTCCAGATAACCCCGGTAGCCATTGTTGACGAAGGAATGTGGAATGCGGATCGACGCACCACGGTCCGCCACACCATAGGAGAAGGTGTGGATCGACGCTGTTTCGTGCTTGCCGGTCAGGCGCATATGGTTGTCCGGACCGTAAACTGCGATGTGATCTTCGCGGTTCTTCGCAAATTGGGCCATCAGGGCTTCAAAATACTCTTTTCCGCCGGTTTCGCGCATATGGGCCGTCGAGAAATTGGCATGCATGCCAGAGCCGTTCCAGTCGGTATCGCCGAGCGGCTTGCAATGATATTCGATATCAATGCCGTATTTTTCCGTCAGGCGCTGCAACAGGTAACGCGCCATCCACATTTCGTCTGCGGCCTTTTTGGAGCCCTTGCCGAAAATCTGGAATTCCCACTGGCCCTTGGCGACTTCGGCATTGATGCCTTCATGGTTGATGCCGGCGGCGAGACAGATGTCGAGATGCTCTTCAACGAT
>JBDLSU010000033.1:0-4300 GCA_039799405.1 Pseudomonadota bacterium
GTTCGCGCTTTTTGGCGACGCAGGAATCGAATGTCAGCGATGACTATCGCAACGGGATTATTGAGTCAAGCGCAGCCGATGTGGTGTACACCAATCTGTTTACGGGTGTACATGGCAATTATCTGAAGAAATCGATTGTGGCGGCCGGGCTCGATCCGGACAATTTGCCACAGGCTGACAAAACCAAAATGAATTTTGGCTCCTCCGGCGGTGCCAAAGCCTGGCGCGATATTTGGGGGGCAGGTCAGGGTGTCGGCTTGATGGATGATGCACCGACTACGGCAGAACTCATATCTCGCCTGCAAGATGAATATGCCAAAGCGCGTTCGCGCTTGTTAGGTCAGTAAGTTCAACCTCCATTCCATGCTTCGCCACCAAGAAGACGGTGGCGATATCAACTATTTTTGCCATCAAGAAATTTATTTTACTCTTGATTACCAATGCAGTATGGCAAAAATCCTAGTCGCTTTATTTCCCCTAAGTACTAAAATTTCCCTAAGTAAATCAACCGCTATCCTTGGTTCAAGATACAATCACTGAGCAAGAATAACGAAACCCAAAAAATGTTTGTTATCGGCGTAAAAACGCTTAAAGGGGGAGCTGAAAATGTTTACATTGGCATGCACGTTGTCACAAAGAATGGCAAATTCCGGCAAATTGTTTCATGGCCTGATAGTTGCTCCACTGGCTTTTTGCGGCGCAATCGGCATGGCGCATGCTCAGGATAAAATCAAGGTAGGTTTCCCCATGATACTTTCCGGCCCCGGTGCCCAGTTCGGTGTACCGATCCTGAAAGGCGCGCAAATGTATGCCGATGAAATCAATGCCAAGGGTGGCATACTTGGCAAGAAAATCGAAATCGTCTCGCGTGATACCAAATCGCGCCCGGAAGAGGCGGTGAAAGTGTCGCGCGAATTGATTTTGCGCGAACAGGTTAACTTCCTGGTGGGCACATTTACCTCGGGTGAAGGCCCGGCGGTATCCGAAATTGCCAAAGAAAACAAGACCGTATTCCTGGCACTTGGCCCCAAAACCGACCGCCTGACCGCGCCTGATGCGCTGCATCCGTATGTGTACCGGATTGCCGCCAATACCACCACCGAAGGGCGCGCGGCAGCGGCACTGATGGCGAAATGGAAAGGCAAACGGATCGCTACCATTGCACCGGATTTTGCCTATGGTCGCGATGCGGTAGCGGTGTTTGTCAAGGAAATCAAAAAACTGCGGCCCGATGTCGAAATCGTTGACCAGCAATGGCCCAAACTGAACGAAGCCGACTATAGCCCCTTCATTACGGCACAAATGGGGGCCAAGCCGGACGCGGTTTTTTCCGTGATTTGCTGCGACAATTATTCAGCGTTTGCCAAGCAGGGAAATGCACTCGGATACTTCAAACAAATCAATTTCAACTTTCTGGGCGTGGGTGAGTCAGCCGCCCATGAATCACTCAAATCACTCGGGGTCGAATACCCGGTCGGCGTCTGGGGCAATGCACCCGATGCCTTCAACCTGGTGCCAACCGACCCCGCCACCGCCAAAGCACATCTGGATTTTTCTAACCGGGTGCGAGCCTATACCAAGGAAGAATACCCGCCATCCTGGTCAGTGACCGGTTATATCGGTATGCATTTCCTGATCGAAGCCATTAAAAAAGCCAATTCGGCCGACGCACTGAAAGTCTCGCAAGCACTCAAGGGGCTGGAATTGATGACGCCGATGGGGCCAATGACCATGCGTGCCAAAGACCATCAACTGACCCGGGGCCTGGTATGGGGCCGGGTCACGCTGAAAAAAGAGCATCCGTTCCCGGTGCTGTCACCTATCGAATATATCGATCCGAAGCCATTGATGGATTAAGCAGGGCAACCATAACAAAGAGGGAGCAAGTATGACGCACTTCGATCTCGCTTTATTTGTCAACCAGCTATTGAGTGGTCTTTCCACCGCAATGCTGCTCTTTATTGCTGCAGCCGGGCTATCGCTGGTATTTGGTGTGTTGCGCTTGCTCAATTTTGCGCATGGTTCGTTTTATATGTTTGGGGCGTATCTGTCCTGGCAATATTCAAGCTGGATGAATGGCGGTGAACTGGCATTCTGGTGCGCCGCGCTGCTCAGTGCGCTGACAGTGGCGCTGTTGGCTGCAATAATTGAAAGTACGGTATTTCAGCGCCTGTATGGTCGGCCAGAGTTGATTCAATTATTGTTTACCTATGCGCTGGTATTAATTGCAGGCGATGCGGTCAAGGCGATCTGGGGCTCGCAGCAATTGAGCTTGCCACGGCCACCGTCGATGATGGGTTCCATCGTTTCAGGCGGGGTCACCTTGCCGTACTACAATCTGTTCCTGCTATTTGCCGGGTTGGCGGTGACCGGGGTGTTATGGTTTGTGATGCGCCGTACCCGCATTGGCATGATCATCCGCGCCTCCGCCGTTGACCGGGAAATGCTGGGCTTGCTCGGCACCCGGGTGCGGCTGGTGTATCTGGGGGTGTTTGCGGCCAGTGCCTTTTTGGCCGGGCTGGCTGGTGCGCTGGTTACCCCAACCACGGCGATTGTGCCGGGCATGGATGCGGAAGTGATTATTTCGCTGTTCATTATTGTGGTGATCGGTGGCATGGGGTCGATCTGGGGCGCGCTGCTCGGTTCCATTATCTACGGCATTACCCTGTCGTTCGGTATTTTATTCATTCCGCAGTTCTCGCTGTTTGCCGTGGCCGCCTTGATGGTGGTCATTCTGATTTTCCGTCCACAAGGCCTGGTTGGGGAGGTAAAAACACGATGAAAACCGCACTGCCAACCTATTTTCCGCTGCTTGTTTTGCTGCTGCTGGTGCTGTTGCCATTTGGCGCATCAAGCTTTTATCTGTCATTTACGACGGATCTGTTGATCACCACCTTGCTGGCATTGAGCTTGAATTTGCTGGTCGGCTATGGTGGCCTGGTCTCATTTGGTCATGCCGCTTACTTTGGCGTCGGGGCATATACCTGCGGCTTGTTGATGAAGGCGCTCGGTTGGTCGTTCACGCTGTCGCTGTTGGCGGCGGTGGCCATGTCGGTGCTGGTGGCACTGGTGGCCGGGTTTTTCTGTGTGCGCCTGACCAAGGTGTATTTTTCCATGTTGACGCTGGCGTTTTCGCAAATCATCTGGGCGGTGGTATTTCGCTGGAATGATGTCACCGGAGGCGATCAGGGCGTGAACGGGGTGCCCTATCCCGACTTCGCCTGGCTGAAGGCGATTCCGTTCCTGGCCGAGCGAACTGATCCGCAATTCTTTTACTATCTGGTGTTGTTGATCGTGGCCGGGTGTACCTGGTTTGTGTACCGGCTGACCCATTCCGGTTTTGGCCGCTGCCTGATTGCCAGCCGCGAAAACCCGGAACGCTGCACCTTCATTGGCCTGAATGTCCGCACCATCCAGCTCATTACCTTTTGCATTGCAGCCGGTTTGGCCGGCGTAGCAGGCAGTTTGTTTGGCATTTTCAATCGCGGCCTGTTTCCCGACTTTTTGCATTATTCCAAGGGCGCGGAAATTTTGATCATGGTGTTACTGGGCGGCAGCGGCTATTTCTGGGGCGCTGCAGTCGGGGCCACCGCGATGTTGTTGCTGCACAATGCGACCAGTGCCTACAGCGATTATTGGGGAGCCATTCTGGGCCTGATTCTGGCTGCGCTGACGCTGTTATTCCCGGAAGGCTTGAGCGGCATTGTGGCGCGGGTACGGCAAAAACTGCAAGCACGCGGAGGCAAACCATGAATGCCGTGCTCAAGGTCAGCAATCTGTCGGTAGCGTTTTCCGGCTTCAAGGCGATCCGTGATGTCTCGTTCAGCATGGATGAGGGATCGATTTATTCGGTGATCGGCCCCAATGGTGCTGGCAAATCCACCCTGTTCAACTTGATCACCGGCCTGAATGCGCCGGATCAGGGCCAGGTGTTTTATATGGGCCAGGATATTACCAAATTGCCACCGCAAAAGCGCTGCCATATGGGCATTGGCCGTTCGTTTCAGCGCAGCAATATCTTTCCGGCCATGAGTGTATTTGAAAACATCCAGACCGCCATTGTGTCGCGCCAACTGGAAAACTGGCGCTTCTGGCGCGCACTCGGCAATCAGCATCTGGACGAAGCGCAGCAATTATTGCAGGCAGTTGGCCTGGGTGACAAATTGCACAGCCTGGTGACTGAGCTATCGCATGGCGACCAGCGCCAACTGGAGCTGGCAATCGCCCTGGCACTGAAGCCCAAGCTGTTGCTGCTTGATGAGCCGACTGCAGGCATGTCGATTGTGGAAACCCGGCGCTG
>JBDLSU010000034.1:0-9554 GCA_039799405.1 Pseudomonadota bacterium
TCAGGTTTTTGGCGAGGTGCGCTTCCAGTGCTTCCAGCCGCAGTTGCATGAGCTTACCCCTGTGGCTGCAGCTTGATGGTCGCCAGGCGGCGAATGATTTGCTGTACCAGATCGGTTTGCATATCGCGATACAGCAAGGTTTCTTCCGCCTCTTTGGCCAGCACTTGCGATTCATTGAAGCTGATGGTGCGCTTCAATAAAATTTCATTCGGGGCCAAGAGTTCACGGCCAGCCGCATCCTTGACCTGAAAGCGTAGCGTATAGGTGAGCGCGTATTCGCGCACCCGGCCCTGAAAGTTGAGCGATAAAATCGATTTTTCACGATTCTCTGACAACACTTCAATCACCGCCTGTGCGCCCGCACGTTCGCGCACCACTTCGGTTTCGCCGCCGCCACGCAGATTGCGCGCCAGTTCAATCCCGAGTGCAGAATTGTTGGCCACATTCAGGTACACGGTTTTAAACGGCAGGGTCAGTTGCTGACCACTGCCGCGCAAGTGAAAGCCGCAGCCTGCGCTGGCGAGCAGCGCCACCAGCATCACAGGCAACAAGGCCGATTTTACAGCGCGCCGCAGCAAGGGGAGTGAGTGCATGCTCATACCACGATGTTGACCAGTTTGCCCGGCACCACAATCACCTTCTTCGGTGTGCCTTCAACAAAGCGTTGCACGGTTTCGTTAGCCAGTGCCGCCGCTTCGATGCTGGCTTTGTCGGCGTCCTTGGCGATCATGATGGAACCGCGCAATTTGCCATTGACCTGAATCATGATTTCAATTTCACTCTGTTCCAGCGCCTTCGGATCAACTTGCGGCCAGGGCGCGTTGAGCAAGTCGCCCAATGCGGCTTCATAACCCAGTTGCTGCCACATCACATAGCAAATATGCGGCGTGACCGGATACAGCACGCGCAAGAAAACCGACAGGCATTCGGCAATTACGGCCTGGCTGGCGGCGCTGTCATCGAGCTTGGCCGCTTCCAGCGCGTTCAACATTTTCATGCTGGCCGATACCACCGTGTTGTACTGGATGCGCTGGTAATCGTTATCGGCCTGTTGCAATACCTTGTGAATTTCGCGGCGCAAGGCTTGTTGCGCCGGGTTCAAATCGGCGGGTACTGCCGTGCCAATCGCGCCCGCGATTTTGCCGGACTGGGCATAGCCATAGGCCCACACCCGGCGCAAGAAGCGCTGGCCGCCTTCGACCCCGCTGCCCGACCATTCCAGTGTTTGTTCCGGTGGCGAGGCAAACATGGTGAACAGGCGTGCGGTATCGGCACCAAACTGGTCGATCTGGCTTTGTGGATCAATCCCGTTCAATTTGGATTTGGACATTTTTTCGACGCCGCCAATGTTTACCGGCGAGCCATCGCTCTTCAGGCTGGCGCTGACCGGGCGACCCTTGTCATCCATTTTGAGGCTGACATCGTCCGGTGGAATCCAGGTTTTTTTACCGTTGGCAGCTTCCTGGAAGTAGGTGTCATTCAACACCATGCCCTGGCACAGCAAATTGGTGAACGGTTCGTTGAACTTGATCATGCCAAAGTCGCGCATGATCTTGGTCCAGAAGCGGGCGTACAACAAATGCATCACCGCATGTTCGATGCCACCAATGTAGTGATCCATCGGCATCCAGTAATCGACCCGGTCATCCACCATCGAATCAGCCATATTCGCAACCGTGCCGGGCGCGCAATAGCGCATGAAATACCAGGACGAATCGACAAAAGTGTCCATGGTGTCGGTTTCACGCCGGGCTGGTTTGCCGCACTTGGGGCAAGTGCATTGCAGGAAGGCTTCGTGTTTGTTGAGCGGGTTGCCGGTGCCATCGGGTACGCAGTCTTCCGGCAATACCACCGGCAAATCTGCTTCCGGTACTGGTACTGCACCGCAATCGGCGCAGTGGATGATCGGAATCGGCGTACCCCAGTAACGCTGGCGCGAAATACCCCAGTCGCGCAGGCGGAAAGTGGTTTTTCTGCTGCCCAGCTCCATCGCTTCCAAATCAAGGGCAATCGCATTGATGGCAGCATCAAAATCGAGACCATTGAATTTGCCGGAATCGATCAGGGTGCCATGCGCGGCATACCATTCCTGCCAGGCTTCGGTGGAATAGGTTTGGCCGTTCACGTCCACCACTTGCAAAATCGGCAGATCGTATTTTTTGGCAAAGGCAAAATCGCGCTCATCGTGCGCAGGTACGCCCATCACCGCGCCATCGCCATAAGTCATCAACACATAATTGCCGACCCAGACTTCGACCGCATCGCCTGTCAGCGGGTGGGTGACAAACAAACCGGTGGGCATGCCTTTCTTTTCCATGGTCGCCATATCGGCTTCGGCCACGCCACCGAGCTTGCACTCGGCAATAAAGGCCGCCAGTTCGGCGTTGTCGGTGGCGGCCAGTGTCGCCAGCGGGTGTTCCGGTGCCACCGCGCAGAAGGTGACGCCCATCACGGTGTCGGCGCGGGTGGTAAATACCCACAGCTTGCCCTCGTTGACCAGATTGCCGTCGGCATCTTTGATTTCATGCGGGAAGGCAAAGCGCACGCCGATCGATTTGCCGATCCAGTTGGTTTGCATCACGCGCACGCGCTCGGGCCAGCCGGGCAGGTTGTGGTTGACGTATTCCAGCAATTCTTCGGCGTAATCGGTAATTTTGGCGTAATACATCGGGATTTCGCGCTTTTCGATCACGGCACCGGAGCGCCAGCCGCGGCCATCGACCACTTGTTCATTGGCCAGCACGGTTTGATCAATCGGGTCCCAGTTAACGGTGCCGGTTTTTTGGTAGATGATGCCTTTTTCCAGCATCTTCAGGAACATCCACTGGTTCCATTTATAGTATTGCGGGGTGCAAGCCGCCATTTCGCGCGACCAGTCAATCGCCAGCCCCATTGATTCCATTTGCTGCTTCATGTAATCGATGTTGGAATAAGTCCATTTGGCAGGCGGCACCTGATTGGCCATGGCGGCGTTTTCGGCCGGCATGCCAAACGCATCCCAACCCATTGGCATCAGTACGTTGTAACCATTCATGCGCATGTAGCGATACATCACATCATTAATGGTGTAGTTGCGCACATGCCCCATATGCAGCTTGCCGGACGGGTAGGGTAGCATGGAACAAGCATAAAACTTGCCTTTGGGGAAACGCGGATCGTGTTCGACCGCCTTATAGGCATTGCTGGCTTTCCATTGATCCTGGGCTGATTTTTCAACGTCGGCGGGGCTGTATTTATCTTGCATGATGAGGTCAATAATGGGGTCAAGAGTGAGAGATAACGTAACCGGAAGCGCACTTGGCAATACAACTGATAACAAAACCGGGAACGCAGCCCATGATTATACTGGTTTGGGGCGATGATGGTTAGTTACAGGTGTTTATTGTTTTGGCTTTGGGGAGCTGACACCCGGTGCGCCCGCTGTGCTGCCGGGTGTGGCTGTAGCCCCCGGCACGGGGGGCGCGTGGGCCGATGACGTGGGGGCCGCGCCAGCTTGCGCAGCCGCATGCGCCGAAGCTGCCGCCGCGCTGGGGTGGGCTTTGTGTTCCAGTGCGCGTTGCCGTTTCAGCATTTCATCGCGCAGCAAACCATATTGCTTGCGGGTCTGGCCTTCCACAAAGGCCACGCCAACGATGGGCGGCATGATCGCTGGTGCGCTCGATTCGCTGTGAATCACCATGCGGGTGCCGTTGTGCTCGGCGCTGAATTTGGTCAGTGATTCGCCTTGTTTGATACTGCCGCCGATGATTTTCGACTGAATTTCCGAGGGAACGATCAGATTGATCTCGCGCACGGTTTCAAACGCAAACGAAATCGGGCCACTGCTGGCCCGGCCTTTTTGTTCCACGGTCAGTCTGTTGCCATCTTTCTGGGTGATTTTGCTGGTGGTCACGCTGGGCAGGAAACTGCTCATGTGGTTGTAGTCGGTCATCACCTCAAACGCCATGTGTGGCGGCACCGCGATCAGCATATTCACATCAATCATCACTTTGCCCGCGTGACGCTTGACTTTGACCTGAAAATTGGGGTCGCTGGCAGCGTGGGCCAAGCTCTGGCAGCCAAGAAGCAACAGGGCCAACCAAAAAAGCAGGTACCCGATCGGATGAGCAATGGGATGGAACGGCGGATGCGGGGTAGGTTCAGACAGGCGCATGGTCAGGGGGCGGGTTGGGTTTGCGCGTATTTTACCGGGTTTTGCGGCAATCTCCGGATTGTGCCAGGTGCTTCGCATTGCCAAGGCAGCTTATTATAATCGTACTGGCCCGGATTTTTTCGGCTTCGTTGGTTGACTCAGGAGAATTTTTCCGGCCCGTTAAAATTCGTGCAGAATGTTTTGCAATCGCCTCCGTCATCAGTACACTGATGCTTTCCTGCATTCTCACCTCAATTTTATGAAACCGCTCGCGCCTGGCACTGTTATTTTTCACCGTCATCGGGGTTATGGCGTGATCGTCAGTCTGAACTTGTTGACGGGCTGGATTTCGGCGCGCTTTGGCAGCGAGCACCGCACCCTGGATTTGAATTTGTTTAACGATGAAGTACAGCATGCCGATGGCGAACCGATCCTGTTTCGCCATGCTGCGCCCGACCGCATGCCGCATGCGCGCCTGATGGCGATGGTGCGGCAATTGCACCGCGCAGGCTACCAGCGCCTGTATTTATATAGTTGGCCCAAAGCGTCGGGCTTGCATTGGCGCTGGCATTTGTTTACCGGGCCGCGCCAGTGGTTGCAACGGCCATGGCGTGAAGGCTGGTATGGCTCGGGTGCAGATTACAACTTTAACCCGGTGCTGGGCTGGGGCGATGCGCCCGGGGCCAGCACCGATGAGTTGATCCAGGCGCTGGCACGCTTTGACCCGCAAGGTCTGGCCCAGGCGCTGGGGCGCGATGAAGACCATACTAATTGGTTTGAGGCAGTGTGCCAGCAATTGTTGCCAAGCCATATGTATAGCCTGGATATGAGCCGTCAAGCCGGTATGCAGCACGGTCAGCACCTGGCTTTACCGGTGGTGGCGGTGCGGCGCGGTGTGCCCGATTATGCCGGGCCAGCTTTGCCCTGGCCGCCGGGCTGGGCCGGTTTGTGGAACGCAGCTTGCCCGGTCAATGATAATTTGTTTTCCGGGCTTGCCACCGTTGAACCAGCGGTGCGCTAACGCGAAAACCCTTGCCCTGCCAGGTGCTTGGCGCTAAAGTGCATTCGATGCGGGGCGCAAGCGCAGCAAAATTGAATCACCAAGGAGAACAGCATGCATTATTTACCGGGACAAGCGCAATATGTCGCGGGTGCCCGTACCACATTGGCCGATTATCGTTCGCAACATCTTGGTTTTTCCTGCAGTCGCGGTGTTGCCACGATCAGTCTGCAACATCCGGAGCGCAAAAATACCCTGGGCTTTGAGGTGATTGCCGAATTGCGCGATCTGTTCCGGGAGTTGAATTATGCTGATGATGTGAAATCGGTGGTCTTGACCGGTGCGGGTGATAATTTTTGCGTCGGCGTCGATGGTCAGGACATGCTGGGCATCCTGACCCGGCTGGATATGCCCGGCTTGCTCGACTTTACCCGCATGTGTGGCGATCTGGTTCACGCCATGCGCGCTTGTCCGCAAACCATTGTGGCAGCGGTGGATGGCTTGTGCGTCGGTGCCGGTGTGATGCTGGCGCTGGCAGCGGATATGCGCTTTGGCACCAGCCGCGCCAAGCTGGCTTTTTTATATGTGCGGCTGGGTCTGGCCGGTTGTGACATGGGGGCTTGTGCGCTGTTGCCGCGCCTGATCGGGCAGGGCCGGGCTGCTGAATTATTGCTCACCGGGCGCAGTGTCGGCGGCTCCGAAGCCGAACATTGGGGCTTGTTCAACCGCCTGTGCATCCCCGAAGCCCTGTTGGCTGATGCCCAGGTGTTTGCCCAGGAGCTGGCACAAGGGCCGACCTTTGCTTTGGGCATGACCAAGCGCATGTTGCAACAGGAGTGGAATATGAGTCTGGCGCAAGCACTGGAAGCTGAGGCGCAAGCGCAGGCAATCTGCATGAATACCAATGATTTTCACCGTGCTTATCATGCCATGATGGCAAAACAAAACCCCGTTTTCGAGGGAGATTAATCGATAACGGTGTTATGATAGCGAGTTATTTGGAAAACAAGATCGGGAAGCGATAGTATGTTTGAAAGAGTAACATTGGCTCGGGTATTGCCATTTGCGATATATATTGCCTTTTTGCCGCTTCAGCAGTTGCTGGAAGCGCAGGGCGTGAGTAAGCCTGACTTACGCTATTTATATTTGCTGCAAATTGGCTGCGTGCTTGGCTGTCTTGGCTATTTCCGGCACGAATACAGTGAATTGCGCAGCAAATTGCCTTTGGCGCAAGTTCTGCTGGCACTGGTGGTGGGGCTGGTGGTGTTTGTGCTGTGGATTAATTTGCACCAACCCTGGATGATGATCAAGTCCAAAACCGTGCCACTGGATTGGCGCGCGGCCGGCGAGGCGCTGGACTGGGCCTTGATCGTGGTGCGCTGGTGTGGTGCCGCGCTGGTGGTGCCGGTGATGGAAGAATTATTCTGGCGTTCGTTTTTGATGCGCTGGATTGACAACCCCGATTTTATGCAAGCTGCGCCGGGTGATACCACACTCAAGGCGTTTGTGATTACGGCGGCCCTGTTTGCGGTTGAGCATAGTCTGATCCTGGCGGGCTTTGTCGCGGGTCTGGCTTACAATTTTCTGTATCGGCGCAGTCAAAATCTCTGGTCGCCGATTCTGGCGCATGCCATCACCAACGGGGTGTTGGGCTTGTGGGTATTGCAGACCGGAAATTGGAGTTATTGGTGAAATCTGCGTGCTGTCCAAATCGATCCTGGGCCAGCCTGGCTGGCGTAGCACTGGTGACCGTGTTTGGCCTGGCTGCGCCTGTGGCGCGCGCGCAATCGGGTTTTCCCATCAATTGGCTTTACCCGTATGTTGATTACAGCCAGGGTTATGACAGCAATATTTTTCGCACACCCGATGACCTGGCTGGTTTGACCCGTCCGGATTTGTCCGATACCTATCGCACCATTACCACTGGCCTGGTATTGCAGCGCGAGATCGGGCGGCAGGTATTGAGTGCGCGCCTGAATCTGGCACGCAACCACTTTGATCGCCTGACTTTTCTGGATAATGACAGCCGTGATTTTCAGGCCAACTGGAACTGGCGGCTTGGCTCTTCCTTGAGTGGCAATCTGGGCACCAATTCCAGCAAGACCCTGACGCCATTTACCGAGAGCCACGATCAGGAACGTAATTTGCGCACCCAGTTGCGCGATACCTTTGATGTTACCTGGGAAGTGTTATCAAACTGGGACATCCAATTGTCGGAAAAGCGCAGTCATCAAAGTTTTGATTTGCAGCGCCAGCAGTCAAGCAACCGTAATTTGCAGGATCATGAAATCGCGATCAATTATTGGGGTGTCAAACCGAGCCGGGTTGGCCTGATTTTGCATCGTACCCAGGCCCAGTTTCCGATTAATTCGCGCGATTTGCAGGGGCTGGAGTTACCCAACGGCTTTTATAACTTTGATCAACTGGAAGCCGAATTGCGGGTTGACTGGTACTTTTCACGCAAGACCTCGCTGCATTTTCGCGGGGGCCGGATTGACCGGCGTCATGAACTGTTTCCGATCCGCAATTTCAGTGGCAACAATGCCAGCTTGCGTGTCGCCTGGGCGGTGAGCAGCCGCTTCAATATCCGGGGCCAGTTGTATCGCGAAATTGGCTCGGTTGACAATCTGATCAATAGTTATACCCTGAACCGGGGGCGGGCGCTGCAGTGGGACTGGAACGCCAGCAGCAAAATCCGTATCGACGGCACCTTACGGATTGAATCGCGCGACTATCTGGGAGTGATTAATCGCGAAGCTTTGCAACTGGAACAAACCCGTAGCGCCACACTCGGCTTGACTTATGTGCCGTGGCAGCATGTGCAACTCGGTTTGGCTGGCAACCATGAGCGTTTGCAATCCAATTTTGTCAATCGCGCTTATCGTAGCAATGGCATCAATGCCAATGTGCGCTATCAATTTTAATCTGCTTCTTTTATGGTAAAGGTGACGGGTCACAATGACGGTCGATGATATTCCGGTAGTCTCATTTTCCAAGCGCCTGCTTGATCCCTGCATTATCTGGGGCATGTTGTATCTGGTCATCGTGGCGTGCGGTGAAGACTTCAATGGCTATTATTTATTGCTCGCGATATTGGTGTTTTTTGTGTCTTCCTTTGTCTACGAGCAAATAGATCCTTACCGCAGTTGGCGCAGCGGCAAGATGATTGCCTATGCGCGCGATATTTTCGTCGGCTGGATTCTCACCGTGGCGGTGTTGTACTGGATTTGCTCGGCCACCGGCCTATTGAATCGCTATCACGATGATGTCTTGTTGACCTGGGTTGGCCTGACCCCGTGCGTGCTTTTGCTCAGTCACCTGGCCTTGCGCAAGCTGGCCTTTGTGCGTCGTTCCAGTGATGAAATCCGTTCCGCCATTATTGTCGGCGTGAATGAAGTTGGCTTGCGGCTGGAGCGACGCATTCTGGATAATTCTTACCTGATGATGGGCGTGGCCGGGTTTTTTGATGATCGTGGCGAAAGCCGCCACCCGGCCGGCCGGGTCGCGCCGCTGCTGGGCAAGATGGATGATGTTTCAGCCTATGTGCACCAGCATAACGTCAAGATGGTCTATATCAGCCAGCCAATTTCGGCCCAGCCACGGGTACGCAAGCTGCTCGATGATTTGCAGGACACCACCACCTCCGTCTATTTTCTGCCGGATATTTATACCTTTGACCTGATGCAGGCACGCATCGACCATCTGGCTGGCATGCCCGTGGTGGCCGTGTGTGAAACCCCGTTCACCGGGATTAATAATGTGGTCAAGCGCCTCTCCGATGTGGTGCTGGCGACATTGATTTCAATCATGTTGATTCCGGTCATGATGATTATTGCGGTCGCGGTCAAACTCAGTTCGCCCGGCCCGGTGATCTTCCGGCAGCGCCGCTATGGCTTGTATGGCGAAGAAATCCTGGTCTATAAATTCCGCACCATGACGGTGGCAGACGATGGGGCAAAAATCGTGCAGGCCACCAAAGATGATGCCCGCATTACCAGAGTCGGGGCGTTTTTGCGCCGTAGCTCGCTGGACGAATTGCCGCAATTTATCAACGTGATCCAGGGCCGCATGAGTATCGTCGGGCCGCGTCCGCATGCGGTGGCACACAATGAACTGTATCGCAAATTGATCAAGGGCTATATGTTGCGGCACAAGGTCAAACCCGGCATTACCGGTTGGGCTCAGGTCAATGGTTTGCGCGGCGAAACCGAGACCCTGGAAAAAATGCAGGCCCGGATTGAGTATGATCTCGATTATTTGCGCAGTTGGTCTTTGACCCTGGATTTGTGGATTATTGTTCGCACCGTGTGGGTAGTCTTGAAAAGGGATAATGCCTATTAAGCAAGTCAGGAAGCAAGCCAGGAAGCAAGCCAGACTGGAGCCGACCTGGTTCGGGAGCAGTATTGCGTGAGACAGTTTTTT
>JBDLSU010000035.1:0-4120 GCA_039799405.1 Pseudomonadota bacterium
GTAATTTACCCCACAAATCTTTCATCTGACAAAAGGTCATATCATGCCAATCAATGCCGTTTCATCCAGCGCTACCGCTGCAACGGTAAGCGCACCCACGACGCAATCTTTGCGCCAAACCACCAACGCGAATCAGTCATCGGAATCGAGCCGGGTCGCGGTTGCCAATGCCAATGCGCCGGAAGAGCCACGTAATGGCGTTTCCCAAGCACAGCGGGTGCAAGCACCACAGCCCAGCGTCAATACCCGGGGCCAGACAGTGGGCAGCACCATTAACGTCACCGCCTGAAGCACATCACGAATTATTCGACTGACAAGTACCAGCGCACGGCGCTGGTACTTGCCTTTGAGGCGTATTCATTGTACGCATTGACAAGACAGTGAATAAAAAAACGGCACACAAAGTGCCGTTTTTTTATAGCAAAGGGGAAGATTTTTTTACATCGTGGTAGAGCGCCACATAGCGCTCAGCCATTTTATCGGCGGTAAATAATTCCCAATAACGGGCCTGCGCCTGCTGCCCCATATGCGCTGCCATTTCCGGTTGCGCCCACATGCTGTCCATGGCAGCACGCAAGGCTTGCGGATCACTGGGTGGCACCACGATACCGGTATCGCCATCATGATTGATATAGCTGGTGCCGGTGCCAATTTCACTCGAAATCATCGGTTTGCCATACATCGCCCCTTCCAACAGGGAAATCCCGAACGCTTCTGAACGCAAATGGGAAGGAAAAGCGACGGCATAGCATAGTTGCAGCAGCGCCACTTTATCGATTTCCGGCAAGGCACCGAGAAACATCAGATTTTGCAAACCCAGACGCCGGGCGTGGGCTTTTAATTCTTGCTCGATCGGGCCAGCGCCCACAATCACCACCGGATAAGGACTCCCCTGGATCGCGTCGAGCAAGATGTGCAAGCCCTTGTAATAGCGCAGCACACCAACAAACAAAAAGAAACGCTCGCCACAGCGTTGCCGCCATTGCGCCAGCAATTCTGGCGGCGGTACCGGATAGATGGATTTATCCAGCCCATAGGTAATGACGGAGGTTTTATGGCGATATTTGTCCAGCACCGGGCTGGAAGCCAGATAGTTGGGCGAGGTGGCAACTATATGGTCGATACTGTTCAAAAAGCGTTGCTTGAGCGGCTGATAAAGCTTCATCAAGTGCTTTTGCCGCACAATATCGGAGTGATAAGTCACCACTGACGGTTTTTTGACCCGTGCCACAAAGTGCGCCAAATCCATGAAGGGCCAGGGAAAATGGTAGTGAATCACATCAAATTGCTTCGCCAATTTACCCAGTTGATTGATTGCCGCCAGCGAAAACCCGGTTGAGGCGATTTCAAAATCAAGCCGTGCCCGGCGTACCACATGCCCCTCAAAATGCAAAAGCGAATTATGACGATCACGAGTCAGGGTGAGCACTTCATTCTCAATCCCTAATTGCGAGGTGCTGGCGCACATCTGGCGGATCACCTGCTCGATCCCCCCCAGGGAATCGGGATAATAGGTTTTAAAGAAATGGAGAACGCGCATACTATCGCCCTGCCAGTGCGGCACGATACACCGCAGCGGTTTGTTCCGCCGTGGCTTGCCAGGTCAGGGTGGCTACCCGCTGCCAGCCTGCGTCGATGCAACGCTGACGCAGGCTTTCGTCTTGCGCCAGATTTTGCATGGCATGGCGAATTTCATCGACCGAGAGCGGATCCACTTCCAGCGCCGCACCCAATGACACTTCCGGCAGCGAGGTAGTATTGGCGGTAATCACCGGCACTTTGGCGGCAAATGCTTCCACCACCGGAATACCAAAGCCCTCATACAGCGAGGGAAACACAAACGCCAACGCCCCGGCATACAAATGGCGCAAAGCGGTTTGCTCCGCCACATTATTCAACCAGTGCAATGGCTCGCCCTGCTGCTGGGCCGCTTTCATTTGCTGCAACAAGGTCTCGCACTGCCAGCCAGCGCGCCCGACAATCACCAGCGGATGTTGTTGTCGCAGCGCCTGCGGCAATGCCTGCCAGGCTTGTACGATGCGCTCGACATTTTTGCGTGGCTGCAAAGTGCCAACGAATAGAAAATAGCCCGGTTGCAATCCAAATTGTTGCAAGGTAGCCGCCACGTCCTGCGACGCAACCGGCGTACGCCAGTGATCATCCACCCCGCAATACACCACGCTGATGCGCGCCGGATCAACCCCAAAGCATTCCACCAGTTCGGTGACGGCATAATGGGACAAGGCTATTACCCGATCGGCCTTGCGTGCGGCTTTTTTCTGAGCCCAATTTTTCAGGCCACGCAAACGCGGCGTGACCCAGTGCGGAAATTTGATCGGCACCGCATCGTGCAGGGTCGCCACTACCGGGCAATCCATGCGCACCACCCGATAATCGGTAACGTGAACCACATCCATCGGCATCGCATACGGTTTGGCCCAATCCAGCATGGCCGTCACTTCGTAGGGGTAGCGCATGGCCTGGCCCGAACGGTAGGCGCGCGCCCCGGGATGCGACAAAGGGGGGAACAAAAAGCCCTGCACCTGGCAACCAAAGCCGGGCAAATACTGGCGCAAAGCCTGGGTGTAGACGCCAATGCCATCGAGTCGGCCACCGGTCAGCAGCGGTTCGATCATGGTGGTGCTCAGGCCGACTTTGATGGGGTTCATGCTTGCCACATCCAGCGCAGGGTATCGATCAGTGCCGGTGCAGCTAGCTGACCGATGGTTTGCTGCAGATGGGCATCACTGCCCACCAGACATTTGACTTCATTGGCACGCGCAAAGGCCGGATTGACCCTGACTTCGATCTGATAACCGGCAATTTGCGCCATCATTTCCAGCACGTCGGACAAAGTCCAGGCCTGGCCCGAGCAAATATTAAAGGTCTGGCCACGCGGTGCCAGTTCCAGCAAACGCTGATACACCGTCACCACATGCCGCACATCGGAAAAATCACGCGCCACATCCAGATTGCCCAATTCGATCAGACTCGCCTTGCGCCGATAGTGGTTGACGATTTTGGGGAGTAAAAAGTTATCACTTTGACCAACCCCGGTATAGTTAAATGGCCGCACCAGTGTGATCGGCAAGCGCTCAAACCAGAGTCGTGCCATGTGTTCCATCGCCAGCTTGCTGACAGCATAATCATTGGCGGGGGCTGGTGCAACTTGTTCAGTAATCGGGCTGACCAGGGTATTGCCATAGATATTGGCGCTACTGGCCAGCAGCACCGATTCCGGCTGGCAATGAGCATTGACCAGTGCCTGTAATACATTGCGCGCGCCGACGATATTGGTGCGATAGATGGCGTCAACATCGTTATGCGCGACAAAGGCAATTGCGGCCAGATGCACCACCCACTGCGGTTGCACTTGCTGCACCGCCCGGCTGAGCGCAGCCAAATCCAGAATATCGACCTGGATTTCGGATTCGTTACGCGCTTGCCCCTGCACCAGGCCAAACACGCTATGCCCGCTGGCACGCAAGGCTTGCGCCAGGTAATGGCCCGTAAACCCGTGAATGCCGGTCAGCAGCACCCGACGCGGCGCAACTGCCGGTGCTGCTACCGGTGCATTGGATTCAAACATGCAATCGTCCTAGAATGAGGCGCCGCGGCGGTTGCGTTGCAAATCGGCTTGCACCATCATCTGACACAACTGTTCCAGTGTGGTCGGGGCTTGCCAACCGAGTTCGGTTTGCGCCTTGCTGGCGTCCCCGATCAGCAATTCCACTTCGGCCGGGCGATAGAAGCGCGGATTAACGCGCACCACCAACTTGCCACTGTTGACGCAGCGACCAGTTTCTTGCTCGCCACTACCCTGCCACTGGATCGGCCGATCCACAGCCTTGAATGCCATGCTGACAAAATCGCGCACGGTTTCGGTACGATTGGTCGCCAGCACATAGGTATCGGGCCGCTCGGCCTGCAACATGCGCCACATGCCTTCGACGTATTCCTTGGCAAAACCCCAGTCGCGCTTGGCGTCCATATTGCCCAGCTCGAGCACGTCCTGCTTGCCCAGCTTGATCTTCGCGACCGTGTCGGAAATCTTGCGGGTGACGAACTCTTTCCCGCGCAGCGGCGACTCGTGGTTGAACAGGATGCCGCTGGTGCCGAA
>JBDLSU010000036.1:0-7675 GCA_039799405.1 Pseudomonadota bacterium
CGACCATTGGATCTGGTCAGCGCGGGTAAAGGTATTGTTGATGCGGCGCACCACGGCAGGCACCGAGTTGGCCGGATACAGCGATTGGTCCGGATACATTTCACCAGCCAGATTGGCATCACCGGCCACTTGCCAGCCCGACAGATAAATCGCTTTCAAACCGGCCTTGACCTGCTGCATAGCCTGATTGCCAGTCAGCGCGCCCAGGGCATTGACGAATGGCTCATTGTTAACCAGATGCCAGAGTTTTTCCGCACCGCGTTTGGCCAGGGTGTGTTCAATTTGCACAGAGCCGCGCAAACGCACCACATCAGCCGCCGAATAAGTACGCTTGACACCCTTCCAACGTGGGTTGGTATCCCAGTCATGTTGCAGTGCTTGGACTTGCTCTTCACGAGATGACATCATTTTTCTCCTGGTACAAAGTTAAAAAAGGCTTTAGGGTTGGCACATCATAGCGCTTTTTCAACGGCCCCACAACAGTCTTCTATAAGACATATGAGTGAAATTTAGCCGTTAAAAATCAATACCTTACAAAATGGATTTTACATTATGAAACGACATTTCTTCCTGCGAGAAACTTTCAGGCCGAAAGCCAAAGAAAATTTCACCATATGAAACGCGGTTTGCGCCATATGGAAAATCCTCGTGATTTTGGAGGAATCCTTCAAAATTTTCTGCCTTCTTTTTGCACTGCCACATACATAATAACAACAGCCACCCGGCATGGCACGAATTTCTGCGCTTTGCATGCACAATCGTCAGAAAAGATTTTGCAGCGACAATTCCGGCCTGATAAAGCATGCTCAAACACGAAGAAAAGCGTTGCCCGGTGTCGCGAAATTCCTAAAAAATTCCACTTTTACCCGGCAATACTTCATACCAGACGCTGGCTCGACACCAAAATTCCATCATCATCCACGTAAATCCAGTCACCATTGCGCACCAGCACCCCGGCCATGCGCACCTGGCAGCCGACATCGCCCGCGCCTTTTTTCTTGCTCTTTTGCGGATGGCTTGCCAGGGCGCAAATGCCGACCTCACATTGCGCCAATTCCGCGCTATCCCTGACACAACCATCCACCACCACCCCGGCCCAACCGTTTTTCTGCGCCAGTTGCCCCAGCAAGCCACCCACCAGCGCACAACGCAGACTGCCGCCGCCATCCACCATCAGCACCCGCCCCTGGCCCGGCGTTTCCAGGGTGGAGCGCACCAGCACATTGTCTTCAAACACTTTCAGCGTCAATGCGGGGCCAGCAAACTTTTGCACTTTGCCAAACTGGCGAAACTGCGGTGGCAATACTTGCAAGCTGCCATTATCGAGTTTGTCTTCGTTGGCGTCACACAAATCACAGGTCGTAAATTCCATAAGCACACCTCCCATCAAGATTAAAAAAGCATAACACCAAACCCCGGGCCACTTTTGGAAATATCTTGTTACGCCGCTATCGGTACGGAAACGATTGGCGGTCTACCGCAGGCTTGTCAATCGCGTTAATCGACACAATACCCCGGGGTTTATACGCGAGGTTAATAGAAGTACCGAATTATTTTTCCAGGAGTCCATCATGTTGAAGAAAATCATCGCCGCCAGCGCCCTTGCACTCAGCCTGCCATTGCTGGCCCAGGCCAACGACTACGTTTCCTACACCACCGTCAGCCAACCACGGCAAGAATGCTGGAACGAACGAGTTGCCGTCAATTATGGCAATCATGATGGTGTGATTGTCGGCGGCATTGCGGGCGGCATCATCGGCAACCAGATCGGACAGGGCAATGGCCGGGTGGTGGCAACCGCAGTTGGTGCGGCAACTGGCGCGATTGTGGGTGAGCGCTTGTCGAATCACAGTAGTGGCTATCGCACCGTGCAGCGCTGCCGTACCGTATATGATCAAGTGCGGGTACCGGTGGCAGTGCGTGAAGTGCGTGAAGTACGTGATGTAAGCTATGTGGAAGAGCGGGAAAAACATCCCCGCCATCCCCGCCATCACCGCCATCATCGGCATCACCACCATCACCATAACGAGCATTGTGGCCACGGCTGGTATCGCAACAATTATTAATTGCCTGATCTGATGTGGCTTTGCAGCCAGTGGCAGGTAGAAGCGGGCGTGCTGGCCCGCTTTTCCTTCATTTTTTCGACCAACTGGTCATATCGGCTTCCGGTGCGGTATCGGCCACCTTGCAAAACGCCAGCCAGCGCTGCATTGCTTCACGCTTGATCACTTGCAGGCCAGAACCATCGATAAAGCCGACTTGCTCCATCATGTCGGGTGCAATCGCCATATGAGCAATCGTCGGCAAATGATTCACCATACGCTCATACGCAATTTTGACCTTGCCGATCCAGCTCTGGTAACGCGGATCATCAAAACGATTACTTTCAAAGTAAATAGTCAAAGTGCCGTCGTTATTACCATAGCCTGCGATGCCTGCACCATTCTTGATGGTGGCAGGCAAATCTTTCTCACGCCCGGCAGCCGGAACAAAAACAGCGGCACGGTCATTTACATCCGGGCAACCCATCGGTGTATCTTTGCCAAAAATCGAATTGTTCATCTTTACCTCTCAAAAAGTCATGCCATCGTGCATAATACTGTATCAACTTGTCCGCAGACGCGCCAAGTTTATCACCGAAAATCGCAATATTGCCAGCCCCGAAACAGTAGCAGCAAACAAAGCGCGCTTTTGCACAGAGTGGTTGGCGGCAATCTGTTAGCATGGTTTTAATCAACATCAGGAGAAGCTCATGATCACCCCGCGCAACCTTCAATCGCTCGCCATGGCCGCGACCTTGAGCCTGTGTTTGGCATCGACGGTTCAGGCCAGCGAAGCAGTCACCGGTGGCTACATCCGGGGCAATACGAAAGATGCAGCGGTGCTGAAAGCCGCCCGGTTCGCGCTGAAACAACAATCGGCCCAGAGTGGCCAGCCACTTACCCTGCAACAGATTATGCAGGCGCAGACGCAGGTGGTAGCAGGCGTGAATTATCGACTATGCATGAAAGTGCGCCAGGGCCAGCCCGCCAAATCCATCACCGTCATGGCGACGGTGTACCAGAATCTGAGCCAGGAATGGCAATTAACGCAGTGGGATGTGGTGAAAAACTGTGCGGCCGCAGGTGCGGAGGCAAGTGCGACCGGAAGCACTGGTATTTGATGATGCAACCCCGGGATGACAATTTCAAAATGCCAACTCAGGATTGTAAATTCAAGGTCTTGACGGTATGCGACTCACCCTTTTCGCCAGCCCCGGAGCCGGACGATTTGCTATCTTTACGCAGCGTAATCAAACGCTCACCCGCCACGCTGTACACGCTCTGGTCTTCGCTCTTGCTCTCAAAACTGATCACCACAAAAGCGCGACCGGAAACATTGTCTTTGCTGTGGCTGGCCAGTGGCGTACCATCGGCGGCAATCCAGATATCCAGGCTACCTTCAAACTTTTTGATATATTTGCGATCTTTTTGTGGAATGCTGTCCAGCGGCACTTCAAAGGTGAGCAAACGCGCCGGTTTGCCATTATAGTCCTGTGCCTTTTCGCCCTTGAAGATGGCTTTTTCCATCTTGCGTGCCAGATGGCTGGCAGCAGAAATCATCGGGCGCAATTCCCCGGCGCTGATATCCTTCAGGGCTGACAAGGTCGGGGTTTTGGCTTTGGCATCCTTTTCTTTGGCTTTTTCTTCCGCTTCAGCCCGCTGCAACAAATCGCGCGCATACAACACCTGCAAACCACGCGCCCCGTCTTCCAGCGAAACACTGGCCTTGCCCTGATTTTCTTCCAATTCCTTGCCTTCGCCCTGACGGCTCATGCGATGGATTTCCAGCGTCGCTTTGAGCGGAGTCTGGCCTTGCAGACGGTTAAGCGCCGCTTTTAAATCGCTCAAACCATCGGCTTGTGCGCCAGCACTACAAAACAGTGCCGCACCAGCGGCGAGCGAGATGATGGTATTGGATAAACGCATGGGGTGCTCCTTGATCCGGGTTGAAAGGGTTTCTGTGGGATTGATTGATATGGCGTTGGCATTACAAAACATTGCCACACCGCATTGTAAGCGTGAAAGGTTAAATTTGCAGTTCCCAGTGCATTCGGTGCAGTATGGCTAATTCGACGATACTTTAAGAATCACAATTTGCTGCAAAATAATCAAGGAGATGAATTATTACCAGCACAAAATTCGGTATGCTTATACCTTTAAGAATTCAAAACGCTGACATGTCAATCACGGTAAATGGTGTGCCGTATTCACTGACACACTTGCAGACACAAACCTACAATAAAGTCGCCATGGAAAACTGGCGAAAAGAGCTATTTCATAAACCTGTCGTGGTGATGTACTCTTGTCACTGCTTTAGCACGGGAGAAAAGGCGGGTATCCCTTTCATCCCAGCTCCGGGGGCTTTGATAATGGATGGTAGCCGACGCAGACAGTTTGATTTGCACCGATATCAGCATTCGCTGATTTTACCGAATGTGATGCATGATTTACTCCACTCGCCGCATGCGCTGGTTTGGGACACCGGGTATGGCAATCGGCATTATAGTCAGTTAATTTGGTCACCAAATAGACAGGATGCCACGGCCTACTATATTTTTATGCGTGCCAACAAGGAACAAGCTTCAGGTCAACAAAAAATGATCAAACTGGTGATCGAGTCAGCTTACCCTATCCAAGCACCCAATCCTTACCCGGCGCAAAAAAAGATGCTCACGATGCGGGTTTGGCTGGGCAAAACCTGGGAGGGCAAATGAGCCCGCCGTCAACGAAGAAAGCCTCCTTGCGGAGGCTTTCAAAAAACATGGTGCGACCGATTCTCGTTAAAAATGAAACGCCAGTACAGCAAAGGCTATTTCAACGAGCGCCTGGTTTCTTACATTCAGCCTTTAACCAAGCCTTCCTGACGCCAGCGCCAGACTTCGGGGTAGGTAATGAACACCCGCTCAAAACGATCCGAAGTGAGATGAAGTATGCCGAAATACCGCCAAATAGTCAAGCAACCATGACATTCAGCGCCGTGCGATCTGGCTAAGCATTTTCCTTCAACAAGCGCAACAACGCCGCCGTATCCATCTTGGCCGCCATATCCCCGCCATCGAGCAAGCTATCAGCCAAATCGCGTTTTTCCGCATGCAGCGCGATAATTTTTTCTTCAATCGTATCTTCCGTCACCAGGCGGTAAATCGTCACCGGGCGCTGCTGGCCCATGCGGTGGGCGCGGTCGGAGGCCTGGTCTTCCACCGCCGGATTCCACCACGGATCAAGGTGGATCACATAATCTGCCGCCGTCAAGTTCAAGCCGGTGCCACCAGCTTTCAGACTGATCAGGAAGATATCGCCCTCGCCTGCCTGGAAAGCATCGACCCGCTTTTTGCGCTCGGCCGCCGGGGTGCTGCCATCCAGATATTGGTAGTGGATGCCTTTTTGATCCAGCCATTCGCGCACAATCGCCAAATGATCGACAAACTGACTGAACACCAGCGCCTTGTGGCGGTTTTCCAGCAATTCTTGCACCGTATCGGCAAACACCGCCAGCTTGCTGGCCGCGATATTCGCGTTTTTGATCACCAGCTTCGGGTTGCAGCAAAAACGCCGCAGCTTGGTGATTTCGGCCAGCACCTGTAGCGCCGGGTTAGCCTTGCCACCGCCATCGCCCATGGCGGCAATTTTTTCAATCGCTTCCAGCCGCAGCGCTTCATACAAATGCCGTTCTTCGCTGGACAAACTCACTTGCAGCGTAATTTCGGTGCGAGAAGGCAGTTCGCTCAAAACCTGGGTTTTGGTACGGCGCAAAATGAAAGGTTGAATCAGCTTTTTCAAATTACCGCGCGCGCCCTTGTCGCCACGTTCGATCGGATTGGCAAAGCGTTCAGCAAAACGCTCTTTCGAGCCCAACAAACCCGGGTTGATGAAGCGGAACAAATTCCATAATTCGCCCAGATGATTTTCTACCGGGGTGCCGCTGGCAATCATTTTAAAGTCCGCATTCAAGGCCATGGCAGCCTGGCTGCGCTTGGTGGCGGCATTTTTGATGACTTGCGCTTCATCCAGCACCACGCTATGCCAATGGATCGCGGCAAACGCTTCGGCTTCGGATTGCAGCAAACCATAACTGGTGATGACGACATCAAACGGCCCCAAATCCTCCAGACTGCGCTCGCGATGGTAGGCGCGTACCCGCAAGGTGGGCGCGAAGCGGGTGATTTCGCTATGCCAGTTCATCGCCACCGAAATCGGGGCCACCACCAGTGCCGCACCTTGCGCCGCCCGCGCCAACAGCAGTGCCAGTGCTTGCACGGTTTTACCCAAGCCCATATCGTCCGCCAGACAAGCACCCACGCCCCAATGCGCCAGCCGCGACAGCCATTGGAAGCCCTCCAGTTGATAGTCGCGCAATTCTGCCTGCAGGGTCGAAGGCAGCACCGGCACATAATCGGCCAGACTTTCCAGCTTTTTGACCTGGGCGCGCCAGGCGCTGTCGGCCTTCAACTCGCCCACTTCCCCCGCCAGTTCCAGCAAGGCGGGTGCGGCCAGCGGGTTGATGCGTACCCCGTCTTTGCCGCTGGCTTCGCCAAAGGCATTGAGTTCGTTCAGGCGTTTTTTAAAGCTGTCAGTCAGGGCCAGATAATCGTTATCGCCCAGCTTCAAAAAGCGCCCCGGCGCGCTGGCCGCCATTTGCAGCAATTCGCGCAGCGCCAGCACCCGGCCATCGTCCAGCGTAATCTCACCGCTGGCGACAAACCATTCGCCCTGCTGCTTGATGCCCAAGCGCATCTGGCTCAAGGTGCGGCTACCGGCAATGCGGAAGCGCTCGCCTTCCGGCCACACCAGTTGCAACGCTTCGGGTGGCTGCGCTTTCAGCTCGGCCAGCAACTCCAGGCACAATTCCGGGTGTTCCAACTGCCATTCCGGTTCCAGCGCAGCCTCATCCTGCTCGGCCTGTTGCAGCGCCGGACAGGCATTCAACAACTGCTGCAAAGCCTGCTTTTCCTGCGCCAAATCACGAATCGCCTGCACCGCCATCCCTTCTTGCTCGCCCAGCACATTCTTGCTGCCTTTACCGGGTTGATACCAGCCGCCCTCGGGCAATGGCCGTACCAGAATTTGCAGGCGCAACCCTTCTTGCAGTGGCAGCAAATGCGCATACAAAGTCGCATCGGCCGGTACGCTCTTCATATGGCTGGCCAGTTCAGGCAAGTCGGAATGAATCGCCAGATGCGGCGCAATCGCGGCAATCGCCTGCACCAGTTGCGGCTTGGCGCTGGCGGGCACCGACAAACCATTGCCAACGATGCTGGCGATTTGTTTGATCTCCGGCGTCATGCTGTAGATGCTGACACGGGTTGGTGTGGTTTTGCGCCACAAGGTCAGATCACCCGCAATCAACGGTGGATCCAGTTGCAGCGAAATCTGCCCGCCTTGCTCTTTCAGCAGCAGCGCCATCTCGCCTTTGTCGATATCGATCCGCACATCCGGCGCATCCTGCCAGTACACCGCGCCATGGCCCACCAGGTGCGGCAGCGCTTTTTCCACCTGCATTTCATATTCGGTGCCGCCATAATAGCCATCATAACTTTTATGGATGCAGCTTGCGATACGTTTGTCTTGCTCGCTCAGGCCGAGCAAACTCTCTTGCTCTTGCGCCAGCCGCTTCAGGGCCACTGCCCGGCCCT